>NZ_MVON01000014.1:0-77725 GCF_002018925.1 Acinetobacter sp. MF4642 | reverse complement strand
CCACACCTAAAATCTATCGTACAACCAATTGGTCTTCTTATAACAGTGCATTAATAAATCGAGGAAATCTCTCAATTTGGTTTGATCCCAAGACGCAATGGTACGCTCAACCCAAAGGTAAACATGGTCGAAATCAAACTTATTCAGATACAGCCATCCAATGCTGTTTAATGATCAAATCCTTATTTCGTCTTTCTTTACGCATGGTCACTGGCTTTGTGCAAAGTCTCATTCATCTTTGTAGATTAGATTGGACAGCACCGGATTATTCAACCATTTGTAGAAGACAAAAGCATATTGATATTGCAATTAACTATCAAAAAAGCAGTAATGGTCTCCAGCTACTCGTCGATTCTACTGGCTTAAAGTTTCTAGGCGAAGGTGAATGGAAGCGTAAGAAACACCAACCTGAATATCGTCGCCAATGGCGTAAACTTCATATTGGTATAGATGCTGAAACCCTTCAAATACGCGCTATTCAACTCACTACAAATAATGTGAGTGATTCACAAGTGCTTGGTGATTTACTCGATCAGATTCCACAAGATGAGCAGATTGACTCTGTCTATACTGATGGGGCTTATGACACCAAGCAATGCCGTCAAGTAATTGCAGACCGACAAGCACATGCGGTGATTCCGCCAAGAAAAAATGCGAAACCTTGGAAAGATACAAAGACCAGCTCGCTAGAGCGAAATGAATTACTTCGAACAGTTAAACGTTTAGGAAGAACAATATGGAAAAATTGGTCAGGCTATCATCGCAGAAGTCTGATAGAAACCAAGATGCATTGCATCAAATTATTAGGCGATAAACTCCGTGCGAGAAACTTTCAAAGCCAAGTCAATGAGATTCATGCACGTGTGGCCGTATTAAATAAATTTACAGATTTAGGCCGACCTCACACCCAAGTTGCCACTTAAATTTAGATAACTTGGAAGAAGTTTAGCTTTTGAATGTTTGTGCAACAAAGCCGTTTGAATGAGAAAATTTCTCGTAGGAGGCTGCTCATGCAATTGGATAAATTTGATTTCGCTTTATTGGAGCATCTGCAAAAAGATTGCTTAACGCCACTCCGAGAATTGGCTGATTTAGTGCATTTATCAACGGCCTCGGTACAACGTCGCATTCAAAAATTAAGAGACAGTGGCTATATTATTGGTAATACCGCGGTGCTTGATCCAGACAAATTGGGACAAGTGATTACGATTTTTGTCGAGGTTCGCGTCAACCAAACCCATGTGACATACCTCGACGAGTTGAAAGCAAGTTTTTCAATTCCAGAAATACAGCAGTGCTATTACGTAACAGGTGAGGCGGATTTTATGTTGGTACTCTTGGTGCCAAGTATGAGTCGGTTTCAAGCCTTATGTGATCAGCTTTTTCATCATAATGCGAATGTGCAATGGTTTAAAACCACCGTTGTGTTAGAACGGATCAAAACAACTTTAGAGGTGTCTTGTCAGCCATAACTTTTATTCTCCTTTCTAGATTCCACCTTATATTCAAGGGCTAAAGGGTTTGCTTGAAATAGGAAAAGAGAAGAGCTGTTGCTTGATTTTTAGGCACCCAAAATAACGCCATGATGGAATTGGGCTCCTATTTATATAACGAATTTATTTTTCTAATTTTGATGGCTTTGTACCGATAAAACTTGAGAAGGAGGCACGCTGTTATAGTTTTTTCAAGCCTTACTGTAGCTACTCATTCACACCAAACTAGCTGAAAATTTGACTCAAGAAGGGATCACAATCTTGATGGTGGCGTAATGTTTATAACACAGCAACTAAATACAATTTCTGAATTGGTTGAGGGGCAGGGTCTATCAGACCAACTGCAACATCTACTTGCGCAGCAGTATTTAAACTTAGAAGCGACTTTGTTACGTGCTAAAGTTTTACGTGATTTTTCAAGCGCTAAAGTTCAGTATATTGTGCAGTCTGCCATTCAAGCAGAACATGCCGAGGTCGCATTTTTATTTGCGCCTTTTATCTTGGCAAATTTGAACCATCCTGTGATTTATAGCAGCCCTGCAACGCCAACCGTACTCAATATCCTCAATCGTTACTATCAAGCAGAGCAAAAACAAAACCTAAAAATAGATGATGTGCTTGAGGCTCTCAATGTTTATTTAGATTTGAGTGATAGCGTATTGAATGATGTCGATTTTTTCTATTTTTCATTGATCAAAGCACTATGTCGAACCGATGTCTCTCAGATTTTTTTGGTGACATCATTAGTGCTCAATACACAAAAACTTGCAGAGCTGGAACAGTTTTTTAAAGTCAAAATTAACTATATTTCTACCCATCCACAAGATGCCATCATCGACAGTAGTGAATGGAATATGCGGAAATTGTTCTTTAAAAACAAAGATCAGCAATATATCGATTTATGTGAAAAATTCGCCACATTGAATGCGCAGTTATTGTTGAGTTATGGCAGTTATAACCAGCAGCAAGCGATCCAGCTGGTTGAAGATATGTTCTATGCGGAGCATATTTATGAAAAGTTATCGGTCTATGCCGAGTATATGCAGACTTGTTTACAACATGGCGGTCCCGAAAGCAGGCGACTTTTTTCGCCTAACTTGCATTTTTGATGCGCCATTCAAAACAGCTTTTCTTTCATATTGATGCATATACCTAGGTCATCCCCATGTTTTTATATACAGACTTTGATCAAAATTTATTGAATGAACGTGTCGCACAGTTTCGCGACCAAACCCAGCGTTATTTAGAGGGAAAACTGACCGAAGAAGAATACCGCCCCTTACGCTTACAAAATGGTTTATATGTTCAACGTTATGCACCCATGCTACGTTTGGCAGTGCCTTATGGCTTAATGAACACAGAGCAATTGCGTAAGGTGGCTGAGGTTGCACAGAAGTATGACCGTGGTTATGCGCATATTTCTAAGCGTCAAAATATTCAACTGAATTGGCCGCAGCTTGCAGATGTCCCCGATATTTTGCAGGAACTCGCTACAGTACACATGCATTCTATTCAGACCAGTGGCAACTGTATTCGAAACACCACCACAGACCAATATGCAGGTGTAGTTGAGGGCGAGCTCACAGACCCGCGCCCCACCTGTGAACTAATTTGCCAGTGGAGTACTTTCCATCCAGAGTTTTCATTCCTTCCGCGTAAATTCAAAATTGCAGTTTGTGCACACCCTGAACAAGACCGTGCTGCCACAACTTTTCATGATGTTGGGGTCTATCTGGTAGAAAATGGAACGGGGGAGTTAGGTTATCAAATTAAAGTCGGTGGTGGGCTTGGACGCACCCCTTTAGCGGGACATGTGATTAAGCCATTTTTAGCCCGTGAAGATTTAATTGCTTATTTAGATGCCATCATGCGTGTATATAACTTGCATGGTCGCCGTGATAATAAATACAAAGCGCGTATTAAAATTTTAGTGAAAGCCCTCACTCCAGCGGGCTTTGCGGAAAAAGTGGAAGCTGAGTTTGCACATACTCAAACACTGCTCAAAGTTCAGCCTAGTGTTTTAGCGCAAATGGATGCCGTATTTCGACCGTTTGCCTATGAACCTTTAGATGCAGAAAATTTTGAGGCGTTGTTCCAACAGTATCCGAAGTTTAAACACTGGTTCAATATCAATACCCATGCACATAAAGTCGCGGGCTACCGCATCGTTACGATCAGCTTAAAACGGGCGGGTGTAGCACCGGGGGATATGACTTCCGATGAAATGCGTTTAATTGCAGATTTGGCTGACCAATATACCTTTGGTGAGCTGCGAACCACGCATGAGCAAAATATTGCCTTAACCGATGTACGCCAAAAGGATCTGTTTGAACTGTGGCAAGTCTTAGATCGTGGCAATTTGGCTCGTGCGCATATTGGCTTTCTGACTGACATGATTTGCTGTCCGGGTGGCGACTTTTGCTCCTTGGCAAATGCCAAATCCATTCCGGTGTATGAAGCAATTGCTCGCCGTTTTGATGATTTGGATGCTTTATATCATTTAGGCAAGCTTGATCTGAACATTTCAGGCTGTATGAATGCGTGTGGACACCACCATGTCGGCAATATTGGCATTCTAGGTGTCGATAAAAAAGGCGCTGAATATTACCAAATTAGTTTAGGCGGTAACTCAGATCATGATGCATCCATCGGTGATATTTTAGGACCATCATTTCCTGCAGAAGATATTCCCGATGTGCTCGAAGAAATTCTAAATACTTATCTGGATCTACGTTTAGCACATGAATCTTTTTTAGAAACTTACAAACGTGTTTCGATCCAGCCGTTTAAAGCGCGGGCATATGCGGACATAAATTGAGATGTTGCATGACCGAACTCGGCTGAAGAAGTTAAAAACTGCGAGCTACCAAATCATGACCATTTTGGCCGTTTGGAGCTGTGCTTATGTCTTACAAAAGTTGTTGAATTTGCCTGTGGCATCAGGGGTGTTAGGTTTTTTTCTGCTGTTGTTCTTACTTGAAATGAAGTGGTTGAAATTAGCCTACGTTGAACGCGGTGCAGATCTGTTACTGGCGGAACTGCTGCTGTTTTTCATTCCGCCTGTGGTCGGTGTGATTCAATATCAGGATTTATTGATCACCAGTGGTTGGAAAATTCTGCTAGTGATTTTAATCAGCACCGCTTTAGTGATGATGGTTTCTGTATATAGCGTGCGGTTGTTGTTAAAGCAGCCAGAGCTAAATCAAGAACCAAAACTGGAAGATCAGAATGACTGAATTCTGGGGAATTTTTTACTTGGTTTGGACCGTGCTGTGCTATTTCATGGCAAAGAGGCTCTTTGTTCGAACACAAAAAATCTATTTATCCCCCATTATTGTTGTTCCTAGCTTGAGCATCGTACTGATCTTTCTTTTACAGCATCAGTTCCAAGACTATTACTTTTATACCCAATATTTGGTGGCCATGCTCGGTCCAATCACAGTGGCTTTTGCTATTCCTGTTTTTCGTTATCGCCGCATGATTCAGCAACATTTTAAAGTGTTGCTCTTCAGTTCTAGCCTCGCCATGTTGGTGGGTATTTTCAGCAGTTGGTTTTTGGCGAGCCTATTGGATTTTGATGACATCGTTAAAAATAGCCTGTTGGCGCGTTCCATTTCGATTCCTTTCGCTTTGGTGCTTACCGAAAAAGTGGGGGGCTCTATCAGCCTGATTCCGCTATTTACCGTGATTACAGGTTTGGTCGGTATGTTGTTGGGAGACCTCCTCTTGCTTTGGATCAAATATAAAAATCACTTTGCTTCAGGCGCAGCACTGGGTAATGCCGCACATGCTATGGGCATAGTTCGGGCAAGACAGCGGCATGAATTGGAAGGCGTCATTGCCAGTCTCTCGATGATTATTTCAGGAATCATTATGGTGCTATTTGCCCCATCGCTGATTGCAGTGACGAAGTATTTACTTGGCTTTATATCGTTTTAAATCAATAAGGAATCGAATATGAATCCTATGTCACATGCAAAGGCACTCTTAAACCCCAAAAGTTATCTCGCGGCCTTTGTCTTTATAGGTCTTATGGTGGCGGCTGCCTATGGACTGAATGATCGTGAAATTATTCTGCCTGAAATAGCGGCGATGGCCGTTGGACTATGGGTCTATCGAGATAAACAGTGGCTGAATCAGCCAGATAAAATTTTTATTTTACCGAGTCTGACTGCTGTTATCGGGTTCTGTATTAACTTAATGCCAATTTCATATTTGTTCAAACTGGTTTTGGTTCTCTGTGCTATGTTGCTCATGATGCGGATGTTTAACTATATATTACCGCCCGCACTGGCCACGGGTTTCTTGCCGATTGTGACCCAAGCCTATGAAATATCGTTTTTGATTTCGATTTTTGCCACTAGTTTTATCCTAATGTTGGGCGTTGTGTTCTTTAAACTGCACCAAGGCATAGAAAGAAAAGGCAATTTTGATCGACGAAAAATAGGTGTATATGCCAGTATTACTTTAATTGGTTTTGCACTCGCCGCTATTTTCAAGATTGAAGCGATGGCACTGATTCCGCCGATTACAGTGGTGGTCTATGAATCATTAAATATGATGATGTATTCGTTGAAAATGTATCTTAAGCAGGTTGCTGTGTTGACACTGTCGATTTCAATGGCCGTGTTTATGCAGTTGTGGATTCAAGATTGGATCTTGCTCACCCTCATATATATGCCCTTGATGTTTCTTTTGCTCAAGCTCTTTGATATGCGCATTCCTGCGGTATATGCCTTTCCATTTTTGGTTTTTGTCTTTCCACAAGACAGTGTGATGCATTTACCTGTTGCATCCGGCCTGATGGCTGGCTTTTCACTTGGCTGTGTCTATATCTATCGCACCTATTTTCAGAATATGAGTGCTGAGAAATCCTATACCTAGCTTGAGAGAAATGACATGATCAGATCTGATCATGTCATTTTATCTCTGGGATGGTGATATTTGCAGTGTGAGGGAGTGGGTCTCTTCAAATAAAAAGATGCTTTAAATCAGTTTGGATTTAAAGCATTCAACTTTTACTCAAAGGCTTCTGGGTAAATACATTGGATCAAGGCATCTAAGGCATTTTGAATACGTTCATTGATTTCAAATGAACAATTGATTCGAATATGATGTGGGACATTGTCCGTTTGATAAAATAATGAACCGGGCGCAATACTGATATTTTTCTCTAAAAGCTGCTCATAAATCAAATTGCCATTGATCTGCTCGGGCAAAGTAATCCATAAGAAATAGCCCGATGGATAATAATGAATTTGATAATCTTCTGACAAATGTTCAGATAAGTATGTGTAATACTGATTTTTGAGGCGCTTTAAGGTGGTGCGTAAGGTTTTTAAGTGCTTTTCATAGTGTCGATGAGATAAATAATCGACCAAAGCATTTTGAATAAACGAGTTGACGGAAAGCGTGCTCATCAGCTGTAGATGCTGAATATGCTCTGAAAACTTACCCGCATAGACCCAACCAATCCGAAAACCCGCACCTAAAGTTTTTGAAAAAGAAGAGCAGTGTAAAACCAAATTTTTCTGATCAAAGTATTTCATCGACAGCGGTTTTTTATGATCAAAATAAAGCTCTTCATACACATCGTCTTCAATTAAATAAATATCGCGTTCGTGCAGTAGCTTTGCCAGTTGGTATTTGATGTCATCACTGACCGTAAAACCAATAGGGTTGTGACTGTTGAGCATCAGCAAACAGACTTTAATTGGATAACGTTCAATTGCATCTTTAAACGCCTCAAGGTCAATACCATGTTCTTCATGTTCAGGAATACTAATGACTTTCAAACCCAGATGTTCAGCCGCTTGCCAAGCGCCATAAAATATTGTTTTTTGGAGTAAAATGTAGTCGCCGGGTTGGGTCATGGCTTGTAAGGAGAGGTTTAAAGCATCCAAACCGCCCGAAGTAATTACGATATCGGACGGGTCTGTTGGGATCCCTTGCATGCAGTAGCGCTGCGCAATCAGTTTTCGCAGTTCAAAGTTCCCCGGAGGTAAACTTGGCATCTGTTCATAACTGAGACGGTGTTTGGCGCGTTGTCCCAACGTTTGCATCAGTTTGGCAGAGTAGAGCAGTTGGCTGTTGGGAAAGGCGATGCCAAAGGGAACCATTTGTTCAGATTGGATCGATTTTAAGTATCTAAAAATTTTAGAGTTGATTTCAATCTTTTCGTTGAGGATGACACTATTGGAGTTGCTGTCTGAGCGTGTATCGCCTGTCACAAAGTAACCGAGTTTTTCTTGTGAATAAATCAGCCCTTGCGCTTCGAGTTCCTGATAGGCATTCATCACGGTCATTAGGCTAAAACCCGATGTTTCAGCTTGTTGACGTAGTGAAGGTAGTTTATCGTTGGCTTTCCAAAAACCACTTTCAATCAAATGTTTCAGGCTGAGCGCAAGTTTTTCTGATTTATACATATGGGTTCGCTGCAATTAAAAGGCACAGGACATGTATTGAAAGTCCCGTGCCTAATTCATAAAAAATGCTTGGCTGGTTTTAGTAAGCAAAACTCAGCAACAGCTTAAAGAAACCCGCAATCAGTGCGAGAGAAATAAAGCCAAAGCACCACAATAAAATAAACCATAATCGTGGGCTGAGTCGATCAACAAATTTTTTCATGTCTATCTCCTCAATTAATGATAACCCTGATCTCCTATACGTACTTTGTCACGGAACACCCAATAGGACAAGAAGGTATAGGCAATGATGATTGGGATTAAAATTGCAGCTCCCACCAAGGTGAACTTTAAACTTGACTCAGGTGCAGCGGCCTGCCAAATAGTGACCGATGGCGGAATAATATTGGGCCATAAGCTGATGACGAAGCCAGTAAAAGCCAAAAAGACTAAAGCCAAAGTATAGATAAACGGTTTTAGTTCATGCTGCTTTTTGCATGCCGATAGAATCAAGCCTACAAACAGTAAAACTAAAATTGGCACGGGGCTAAAATAGTATAGATTCGGCAGAGAGAACCAACGCTGCGCAATTTCAGGATGGGTCAGTGGCGTATATAAACTCACTGCACCGAAGATGATGAGCAAAGCAATAATCAGTCTAGGCATCAGATGATACATCCGTTGTTGTATCTCTTTTTCGGTTTTCCAAATGAGCCAGCCACAGCCTAAAGTGGCGTACATGACCACGACCCCTAGACCGGTAAAACATGTAAATGGCGTGAACCAGTCCCATCCACCACCGCTGTAAATACCATTGGTGGTCTGAATACCTTGGATATAAGCCCCTAAAATCACGCCTTGGAAAAAGCTCGATAAGATAGAGCCCCAGATAAACGCAAGATCCCAGAGGTATTTGGTGCGCGTGGCTTTGAAGCGGAACTCGAATGCTACGCCGCGGAAAATCAAAGCCACTACCATAAAAATAATGGGTAAATACAGTGCCGATAAAACAGTTGAATAGACCAAAGGAAATGCAGCGAATAAGCCAGCACCACCGAGGACCATCCATGTTTCATTACCGTCCCAAACGGGCGCGACGGTATTCATCATCACATCACGTTCTTGCGTTCCGTTCATAAAGGGAAACAGAATGCCAATGCCTAAGTCGAAACCATCCATAACCACATAGATGAGTACCCCGAGCCCGATGATACCGACCCAAACCAAAGCGAGATCAATCATGTGGTTTCTCCTTACTATTTTGAGCAGAGGGATCAGTGGTATCGATAGACTCTTCAACAGCACTGAGTGGACGTAGAGGGGTTTTAAAATGCCCCGGGCCAGTATCTTGTACGGCATCTAAAGGCGTAGAAAAAGCAGGGCCTAGTTTGATCAAGCGCAGCATGTAGTAAATACCCGCGCCAAAGACGACGGTATAGACCAGAACAAAAATAATCAGGCTCAAGCCGACTTGATCTGCGGTGACTGTATGCGATAAACCGTCTTTAGTTCGAATCACGCCATACACCACCCAAGGCTGGCGACCAACTTCTGTAGTGACCCAACCTGCTAGGAGCGCGATATAACCTGTAGGCCCCATGATGATGGCAAATTTATGAAACCAACTGCTTTCATATAAAGAGCCTTTTTTACGCAGCCACAGCGCTGTTAATGAGAGTAAAACCATTAACATACCCAAGCCAACCATGACACGGAAACTCCAGAATACAATCAGTGCATTCGGACGGTCTTCAGCTGCGAAGTCTTTTAAACCAGTGACCTGACCCTCTAGGGAATGCGTCAGAATCAAACTACCCAGATTGGGAATACCAATCTCAAGATCATTCGATTCTGTTTCCATATTCGGTAAAGCGAACAGTAATAAAGGCATGCCATGATCACGATTGGTTTCCCAATGACCTTCAATGGCTGCCAATTTTGCAGGTTGGTGTTTTAAGGTATTTAAACCGTGGTTGTCCCCAATCACAACTTGTAAGCAAGACGTGACCAGGACCATCCATAAGCCCATGGAAAAAGATTTTTTCACTAACTCATCACGACGACCTTTCAGCAAATGCCATGCTGCGGTGCCGACCACTAAAAGTGATGAGACTAGGAAGGCCGCTGCTGCCATATGGGCAAATCGGTAGGGGAAGAATGGGTTAAACACAATTGCCCACCAATCTGTGGGGACAATAATGCCATTTTCAATGGCAAAGCCTTGAGGTGTCTGCATCCAACTGTTGGAGGATAAAATCCAGAACATGGAAATACAAATACCGATAGCGACCATTAACGTGGCAAAAAAGTGGGCTTTGGGGCTGACCCGTCCCCAACCAATAGCATAATGCCCAAGAAACCGGCTTCTAAAAAGAAGGCGCTCATGACTTCATACGTGAGCAATGGCCCTGTGACGCTGCCTGCGATGCGTGAAAACTCACTCCAGTTGGTGCCGAACTGGTAGGCCATGACAATGCCTGAAACAACTCCCATAGCAAATGCCACGGCAAAAATCTTAATCCAGTACTTGAATAAGTCTTTATAAATTGGATTTTGGGTGCGCAGCCACTTCCATTCCAGCATGGCAAGAAAGCAGGCTAAACTAATAGAGGTTGCAGGAAAAATAATATGAAAAGAAACAGTAAAGGCAAATTGAATTCTTGCCAACTCAAGTGCGGTTAATCCGAGGCTCATTGCATCCTCCATGGCTGGCAGGAATATCGACGGTTCGATACCCAGTTGCTGTCTAAATCGGAATGATAAAAAAGCATAGATCGTTTCATTAAAAACTACCTACTTAAAATACTGATGATGATCTTGCATCAGGATGTCTAGAAGATGTAGGTACAAGAATTGGAGAGAAAAAATATAACAAAATAGAAAATTGCACTTAGTCTGTTATATTTTTTGAACTGTTTTTATGATCTATTCATTCTTATTACTTCATTAAAATATACAGAAAGTTTTGATGCTGAATTAGTTAAAAAATGTTATTCAAAACTTGCATAACACCTTGTTTGAAATAGCGTAGTTTGAATAAAACTTTTAACGAGGGAACTTTATTATAAAGGATAGTTTCAGTAGTAAAAGCTGAAGTCTAGCTGACAGCCATCGAACCGAGTATGTGCGAATATTTACACCTACAGGATAATGATATTGCGCTATCTATTGTGATTCGAAGTCGTTTGATACTTAAAATAGCTCTAAAAAGGGAGTTTGTAGACTCCCTTCAATATAGATAGTTTAACGCGCAAGGAAAGTTGCGGCTTCATCAATTAAATCAGCAACGACTTTGGGTTGAGACGCGAGTGAAGCATGACTGGCATCTAAAGAAATGACTTTTTGAGCATTTAAGCGTGAAGACATCATGGCTTGGTTTTCAGGGTGAATCATGCGGTCTTCAGTTGAAATTTGGTACCAAGATGGTTTGTTTTTCCATGCTGGGTTTGAAATGGTATCGCCAAAAGTACTCGCAACAGGGGCTTTCTGGGTGATGCCCATGACCAGTCCTTCATCATTCGTTAAGTCCTGACAGAAGCTTTCATGGTATTTATCGGCTTTGACCCAAAGGTATCCGTCACTGTCGGGTTCTAAGTTGGGGGCACCAACGGGTAAATGTTGCTGCGTAATGCCACCTGGACTTTCACCAGCATCGGGTGCAAAAGCTGCAATATAGACTAGACCCACAACATTGGGTTGATTACCCACTTCGGTAATGACCGCCCCCCATAGGAGTGGCCAACTAAAAGTACATCTCCTTGTACTTGTGCAATCATTTTACGGGTTCTTTCGACATCATCCGCCAAAGAGGTGAGCGGCAGTTCAACGGCACGTAAGGCTTCGTAACCTCGGTGAGATAGGTCAGTAATGACTTTCGACCAATGGGCAGCGCCGCCCCAAAATCCATGTACTAAAATAATTGTTGGCTTCTTATTTATCTTCTTATCCCTAGAGTAAAAATATCATCTTATCGTGAAAAATTTAGTGAGACTAGCTTGGTTTTATGCTTCTCTGTATTGTTACAATCAACTGATTGTAAGTTAAAGAGATGAGTGGGCTAAATTTTCGCAGTCATTTTTGAAAACATATTTATTATTTAAGTACTTAATTTTTATATTGAATCTAAAATTTAGTAAAAATAGGGCATAACCTTTTATCGGTTTATTTTAAGGGATTCTAGTATCTTTTATTAGATTTGAAGGTTGTAGGTTGAGTTGAGCAGCTTATGCCGAGGGGCTGACATTTATCAGATAGAGTATCCATTTCAGCTTTTGGTGCTGTCTAGAAATAAAGGGAAAGTTGTTTCAGGCGAGGACATCACTTTTGCAAAGATGAATGAGAGGTGTCTCTGCCTGAATATTTGCTTTTCTAGAATTGAGTGTCTAGAAATCAAATGAGGTTTGTAGATAATACGTTTGTGGCGCACCTACATACATTCCACCGACTTGATCCGCTGAACGAGTGTAGTATTCACGGTCAAATAGGTTCTTCACACCGAAGCCCACTTTGAGACCATTGAGTTGTGTGTTGGAAAAATCATAGGATGCCCGAACACCCACTAAACCATAACCAGGAATGTTGCCATAGCGTCCAGTAGCATCATGGGTGCCCGATGCGGTTTGACCAGATTGACCGTAGAAATTAGTGTTTAGTGTCCATTGATCAACTTTATAGTCTATTCCAGCATTGCCGACCAATTGTGAATAAAAGTCGAGATCTTGTCCTTTGTTTTCCCCAGCAGATGCGGTTGCTTTGGTGTAAGTGGTATTGGCATATAGCGAAATACCGCTGAGTTCGTCACTGATTGCACCGAGATTATATTTAAATCCGAACTCGGCTCCTTTGTGTTCAGTGGCACCTAAATTTGAGTAAGTTTGAGTTGCATCATCTCGTTTTAATTCATCAGAAAAATCAATATAAAACAGGGTGAATTCTAGGGATAGATATGGGTCTAAATAGTGTGTACCAATTTCATAATTATTGGCTTTTTCAGGTTGCAAGCCTTGCATGGTCAGATAGGCACCTGACGCATTGGTATTAGCCATTTGGCTATATTGTAGTGGTGCAAAAGATTTACCGTAGTTTGCAAAAATATTCCACAAATCATTGGCTTTATACATGACTGAAAAGCTTGGTAATACTGCATCATAGGATTTTTCAGCATGTACTCCGTTGAGTACCGATGCATCTTTATTTAATTTGTACATATTTTCGGTGGTTTTGATTTTCTCAAAACGAACACCAGGAATCAGAGACCATGCACCCACATCTGTGCGGTTGTCGATGAACAATGCATGTGCATCTGTTTTCCCGTCTGCTTTGGTCCAAGCATATTCATTTGTAGGGCCTGTGACCGTGTTATAGCTTGCACGATTAACCGCCTCTTCACTAGTTTCATGTAGATAGCGATAGCCCACAGAAACTTCATTTTCAGTAGTCCCAAGTTGGTACGCATGCGAATACCGTGGCTCGATTGCCGTCACTTTATAATTACGTGGCGCCGTTTGGTACAGTTTTGATCCACTACGTTCCATTCCTGCATCACGGAAGGTGTCAGTGTGATAGGCCAAAAGCTCAAAGGCATTGTCATCTTTTTTATAGCTGTATTTAACTGAACCGTCAGTACGATGCCCTTTCATATAATCATGATTGCGCAAGGACTGATATGGATTTTCAGCAAATTGAGCAGGGGTTAAACCTCCAGGCATATCTACATCTGCATCGTAGCGGTGTAGATTGGCTTCAATTTTTGCATATTCATCTATTGCATAAGCTGCTTTTAAGCGAATATCGTTGATGTCAGAGTCATCATTTTTATCGCGAAAACCCTCTCCATTAACGCCAGAATATAACAGCGCTAAGCCTAAACCGTTGTCTAAGGTTCCACCCACAAATAAGTTGGGGTTAAATTTTACATGACCGTTTTCTGCAATTTCTGTAGTGAGGTCTACCGTTCCAGCAAAGGTTTCAGGAATTGTACGCGAGTTAAAATTAATAATCCCTCCTACATTTTGTGGCCCAAAGCGAACAGAGCCCGCGCCACGCACCACGTCGATACTTTCAGTATTGCCTAAACTAGTGGGTGCTAAGGAGAGTTGTGATTGACCATAAGGGGCAAACGAAAGTGGAACACCGTCCACGAGTACCTGTGAGCGTGGTGAAAACCGTGACGTTAAACCACGGACACCGATGCTTAACGATGCATCACTCCCTGCTGTTCCTGCATTTTCAGGAGCTTGAATACCAGGCACAGTGCGTAAAGCCTCTTTGACAGAAGTTACGCCTCGGTTAATCAACTCATCACGCTGAATGACTGTACGCGCTCCAGCATGATTTAGTACTTTCTGTGCATTGGCTTCATCTAACCAGTTGCCTTCGGCTTGCACAATTATCGGGTTAAGCGTCACAGTAGGGTATGTATCGGCTGCATAAAGTATGGAGGGAAATAAGCAGAGGGTGAGGACTGATTTTTTGAAATGAGGGAGTAACACAAGAGATCCTTAAAATGATGTATAGGTTAAATGTGAAGAAAATACGGAGAATTTGTAAGTTTGTGAAATGATAAGCTGACTAGCGAGATCTGTAAATGATAATCGTTTGCTTTTTATTCAAGTGTTATATAAAAATTATTAGAATAAAGGGAATAGTGAAAGCACTTAAAAGTGAGGCGGCAATCTATACAAAATTTTTTTCTGAAAGGGCTCTGCAATATCAAACAGGCTGACAGTTTTCTAGAATATGAATACAGAAAGATAGATAAAAACGGTGGCTAACATTTGAGTAAAAATTGAACTTATTGCTGAGTTTAGCCTAAAAAACCAATGGCTTTCACTGGGAGGCCATTGGTTTTAGTGTATGTTGAATTTTGCTCAATCTGACATTAGTTTAACATTACAGATTGTTGGTCAAGTCCGCCTGAGTATTCATAGGCTTATCTTGAGCATGCTTTCCCCAGTTAAATTTCTGTGCACAGATGCCCAATCCAACAATAAACAGAGCAAGTAAACTAGTGTAAGTCACTTCTTTGAAGTAGGTGCCTTCCACAAGCATGGTAATGAGTGCGCCAATGATAAATGCGATGGCAAGATAAGTGAGCCAAGGGAATAACCACATTTTAAAGTCAATCACTTGTCCTTCGGCTTCTAATTTTTTACGCATACGTAATTGTGAGAAGGCAATGGTCAAGTAGACATACAACGCTGCTGTACCTGTTGCTAACATGAAGATGTCATAGACATTCATACTTTCAGTTGCAGTAAGGTACGTTGCGACCAGAGCAAATAATGACGAGACCAGAACGCCCATCCACGGACTACCATTACGGTTGATTGAACCAAAGCTTTTCGGTGCGTCGCCACGGTTGGACAGTGAAAATAACATCCGTGAGCAGGTATAGAGTGCCGAGTTAAAGCAGCTACATACCGAGGTCAGGACTACAAAGTTAACAATGTGTTTTGCTTCTGGAATGCCAAGTGCTGACAAAGTCACACTATAGGTTCCCCACGTTGGATCTTTTAATAGTGGATTGTTATGTGGAATTAGGCATACGGTAATAAACATTGAACCGACATAGAACAACATAATTCGCCAAACCACCGAGTTAGACGCTTTACGGATTTCACGGGCAGGGTTTTCTGATTCTGCCGCCGCAACCGTAACAATTTCAGCACCGATGTAGGCAAACATAACCCCGAGTAAGGCGGTGATGACTGCCGAGAAACCATTCGGCATGAAGCCGTCCGCAGTTAAATGCGTGATTCCTGATGCAGTTGCTTGACCCCATGGCCATAAATGCATGATAGCCAAGCTACCAATCACTAAGAAAATCACAATCGCAATTACTTTGATGAGTGCAAACCAAAACTCAAATTCACCATAGTTTTTGACATTTTGTAAGTTAACCAAAACTAAGGACACAATTACGACCAGCATGTAACCCCAGATTGGGATAAAGGGAAACCAACTGTTGAGAATTTTACCTGCGACATAGGCTTCCCAGCCCATCAGCAAAGCCCAAGAACACCAATACAGCCAGCCAATGGTAAAACCAGCCCAACGCCCAATGGCACGATCTGCATAGGTTGAAAATGACCCACTGTCTGGATTGAGAACGGCCATTTCACCTAGCATACGCATGATTAACAGAATGAGTAATCCACCAAACGCATAGGCCAAAACTGCAGCAGGGCCTGCTGAATAGATAACATTTCCCGAGCCGATGAACAGTGAACCACCAATGACACCTGCAATCGAGATCATGGTGAGATGACGCGACTTAAGTCCATTTTTTAAGCCCTGAGATGCATCCGGCACAGCGCTTTGTTTAGGTGCTTCCATATAATTTTCCTTAATCTTAAGGAGGTAGTTTCAAAAGGGGGCAAAGCCTTTTTCGGACTACTCATCCTTTAAAACTGTAACCGAATGATCAGAGGCTTTATTATTATTAAGGCAAAAATGAATAAATCTGATATTTCTGTCAAAGCGTGAAAAATCACACTTTGGCTACAAAACGGTTACATGTTGTTTATGTATGCACCTAATCTCTCTTTTTTGTTCTCAGTAAACGAGAGCCATTTTTTAGCATTTGGAAGGAGCCAATTGCAGCTAAAATGTGAAAAGCTGGGGAGCCAATGTTTACTCTCATCTCAATAATTTATAGAATGAAGCAGCAAAACTTAGCTTTGTAACTGCTGCTTTAGTCGCAAGTCGAATGGTTTTAAAAAACTTAAGTATCTAATTTATAAAAATAATCAACTCAGCGTACGAACTCCTGCATTTCGCAGACATTTGAGTAACACACCAAAAGCCACCAATATTTCTTGTTCACGGACACAGGCAAAGCCCAATAGTAGTCCTTTCTGCCGTGTTGAATAATGCTTGGTATAGTATTGTGACAGTGCTCGAACTTTTACGCCTTGATCAAGTGCATTGCTAGCAATCAACACATCATCCATGTTGCTCGGCAGCTTTAAAATCAAATGTAAACCAGCAGCGGTATTGTATTCATGCAGGAAATCTGCCCCAAGATGACGTGTAATCAGGTCGATTAAAAAGGCGTGGCGCTTGCTATAGAGTAAACGCATACGACGAATATGTGCTTCATAATGGCCCTCACGGATAAACTCTGCCAAGACTTTTTGATCCAGTAAATGCCCGCCCCGATATAGTTCCGATGCCACAATACGCAGTGGTGAAAACAACTTTTTAGGGACCACCAAATAGCCAATGCGCAACGCAGGGTAGATGGTTTTACTGAAGGTTCCCATATAAATGACAGGTGCATCAGGTTCCAAACCTTGCAAAGAAGGGAAGGGCTGACCCGAGAAGCGGAACTCACTGTCATAGTCATCTTCCACAATCCAGCTTTTATGCTGGCGCGCGATGGCAATCAATTGTTTACGACGTTCTAAGCTTAAGTGAGAGCCTAAAGGGTACTGATGTGAAGGCGTTACAAAAATCAGTTTAGGCGGGGTTTTTGGGTCTAGGTCAGGAATAATGCCTTCTTGATCGACAGGTAAGGAGCGTAGATTCACGCCATTAATGCGTAAAATATTCCGTGCCCCCCAATAAGCAGGATCTTCAATCCAAATTTCATCGCCTGGGTCACTTAAGGTCCGTGAAACCAAATCGATCGCCTGGTGTGTCCCTTCAGTAATAATGATTTGATCTGCATCGCATTGCACCGAACGCGCAATTTTGAGGTATTCTGCCAGTTCTTGGCGCAGCTCTAAACAACCGCCCGCATTGCTATAAATAAGACTGTTAATTTCGGGTTCACGGCTGAGGCGGGTCTGAATACGGCTAAAAATATGGTGCGGAAATTCTGTGACATCAGGTGCACCGGGCACAAACGCGCCCCATTGGTAAGGTGATGCAGCTGAATAGCCAATGAGATAGGAACCACGTTGCGATAAATTGTAATTCTGCTGGGTCTTTTTTTCTTGAGCTTGACTATTGGTATTTTCAGCTTTGACCAAAAAGGATTCAGGCAGTTTTTCAGCCACCCACGTGCCTTGGCCTGTACGTGCTTCAACATAACCTTGTGCTTGTAATTGTTCATATGCACTGAGTACGGTGTTGCGCGAGACTTTAATTTCTTTGGCCAAATCACGCGATGCAGGTAGGCGAGTTTTGGGTGCGAGCACACTGTCAATAATGGCGTTGCGTAAGCAGCGAAACAACCGCAATTGTAGGGTTCCGTCAATATCTTGCTGTAATCGTTGCAGTAAATAATCTCCAAGCAAGCTACGCAATTGGCTCTCTCCTACAATATTAAAATGGCTTTTCGTGAGCGATTACCATAAATGCAAAATTATCTCGTCAGGCAGCCGTTGTAAAGCATTTCGCTTGTAGACGTTGGGAGCAAATGCCCGCGACTAAGGGGCTGGAAATATACACAAGTCGCATCCAAAGCAAAAGTTTTTTTAGATGATTTACATAATCGAATGCAACGGCTTGAAAATACAATTAGAAAAGCCTAAAGAAGGATATAAATGGTTTCTAGGTTAGCCTAGTCCTTTGCTGAATTTTGGGCTTCTTTAGCATTTTGGGTGATTCGGTTGAATACCGTAATGGCCCTCTTGTATAAGTATGCCTTTTTTTAATTTATAATTTTTAAATTATTAATTTTTAATAAATAAATATTTTATGTGTGAAATAATTATAAAGGGGTCGGGTGAATTGGCTCCATCTGTCTGATGAAAAGTGGCTCTCGTCTAGTGCCAATAAAAGCGCAAAATGCAATAAACCCCACGTCCTTTGTAAATCAGCAAAAAGCATGATCGGGACGCTGAAATTTTATAAATGTATGAATCAAGAATGAGGATACAAAATGGACAGTAAACACTCTGCACTGAACGCACGTAAACTAAAAGCGACTCCTCGTGGCGTTGGTGTCATGTGTCAATGGTATGCGGAGAAAGCAGAAAATTCCACCATTTGGGATGCTGAAGGGAATCAATATACTGACTTCGCGGGTGGTATTGCGGTACTGAACACAGGTCACCGTCATCCTAAAATTATTGCTGCTGTTACTGAACAATTGACTAAATTCACCCATACAGCGTACCAAGTTGTACCGTATGAAAGCTATGTTTCTTTGGCTGAACGTATTAATGCACGTGCGCCAATTGCTGGTGAAGCAAAAACAACATTCTTCTCTACTGGTGCCGAAGCTGTAGAAAATGCAGTGAAAATTGCACGTTCTTACACAGGTCGTCACGGTATTGTGACTTTTGGTAACGGTTTCCACGGTCGTTCATTTATGACGATGGCAATGACGGGTAAAACTGCACCGTACAAACGTGACTTCGGTGCGATGCCTTCAGGTGTTTTCCATGCACGCTACCCAGTAGAGTCAAAAGGCATTACTGTAGATATTGCGATTGAAAGCATTGAAGACATTTTTGCAGAAGATATTGCGGCACATGATGTAGCCGCTATTGTGCTTGAACCTGTTCAAGGTGAAGGCGGTTTCAACGTTGTTCCAGCTGAATTCTTAAAGCGTTTACGTGCGCTATGTGATCAACACGGTATTTTGATTATTGCAGATGAAGTACAGACAGGCTTTGCACGTACTGGTAAGTTATTTGCCATGGAACACTATGAAACCAAAGCCGATTTAATCACGATGGCGAAAAGCCTTGGTGGTGGTTTCCCTATCTCTGGTGTGGTTGGCCGTGCTGAAGTGATGGATGCACCGAACCCAGGTGGTCTAGGTGGTACTTATGCAGGTAATCCAGTGGCTGTAGCTTCTGCGCATGCCGTACTGGACGTGATTGAAGAAGAAGGTCTTTGCGAACGTGCAAATGTATTGGGCGCAGAGTTGGTTGAAGTTCTGAATGAACTCAAACAGTCTTCGTCTACAGTCCAAGAAATTCGTGCGTTGGGTTCAATGGTCGCGATTGAGTTGGAAACGGCGGATCAAGCGAAAGCAATTCAAAACTATGCAATGCAAAATGGCTTGCTTATTTTGACCTGTGGTCGTTATGGTAATGTGATCCGTTTCTTATATCCTTTAACGATTCCTGCAGAACAATTCCGTGCTGGCTTAAACATTTTAAAACAAGGTTTTGCACTTTCTGCTGCAGCATAATTGAAGAGTAATGATGATGCTTCAAGCGCAATATAAAGATTTATTACAGCATCCAGATATTCGTTTTGATATGCCTGAAAATGGCGGTTACATCGAAGTCAAAGATGCCGCAACACATGACACTTTGGCATGGGTGAAATCCCATGACCGCGCGTCAGTTGAGCAAGTGATTGCTCGTTCTCAAAAGGCACAAACTGCGTGGAAAGCACAAACAGCTCTACAACGCGCTGATGTGCTTTGGGCTTGGTTTGATTTGATGCAGGAAAATAAAGAGTCATTGGCTCAGATTTTGACTGCTGAACAAGGTAAGCCTTTAGCTGAAGCACGTGGTGAAATTGGCTATGCTGCTTCATTTATTCGTTGGTTTGCTGAACAAGCACGCCGTATCGATGGTGAAGTTTTAACACCAACACTGCCGAACCAGCGTTTGTTGGTGATCAAACAGGCGATTGGTGTTACGGCAGCAATTACGCCGTGGAACTTCCCCGCAGCAATGATCACACGTAAAGCAGCACCTGCCATTGCAGCAGGGTGTTCAATGATTGTGAAACCTGCTGAGCAAACGCCTTTAACAGCTTATGCTTTAGAAGTGTTAGCACTGCGTGCTGGTTTGCCACAAGACGTGTTATTACACATCAGTGGTGATTCAAGCGAAGTGGGTAAAACATTGTGTGAAAGCGACACGGTGAAAAAGTTGAGCTTCACCGGTTCAACTCAAGTCGGTCGTATCTTGATGCAACAATGTGCGCCAACCATCAAAAAACTGTCTTTAGAATTAGGCGGTAATGCACCAGTATTGGTTTTTGATGATGCCAATCTTGAGCAAGCGGTACAAGGTATTATGGCCAGCAAGTTCCGCAATAGCGGACAGACCTGTGTATGTGCCAACCGTATTTATGTACAAGACGGTATTTACGATGCTTTGGTTGAAAAATTAGCGGTTGCTGTGACCAACTTAAAAGTCGGTGATGGTCGAGTTGAGACTTCAACCCAAGGGCCTTTGATCGACGAAGCTGCGATTGCAAAAGTACAGTCGCATATTGCCGATGCCATTAGCAAAGGTGCACAGGTTAAAACCGGTGGTCAACGTTCAAGCTTAGGTGGTACTTTCTTTGAACCGACACTTTTAACCGAAGTGACGCAAGAGATGAAAGTCGCGAAAGAAGAAACATTTGGCCCATTGGCTGCATTGTTCCGCTTCAACACCGAAGAAGAAGCAGTGCAAATGGCCAATGACACAGAGTTTGGTCTAGCAACTTACTTGTTTACCCAAAACACAGCACGTCAGTGGCGTGTTGGTGAAGCGCTTGAGTACGGTATGGTTGGCATCAACACTGGCGCGATTTCAAATGAAGTGGCTCCGTTTGGAGGTGTGAAGCAGTCTGGCTTAGGTCGTGAAGGTTCTAAATTTGGTATCGACGAATATCTCGAAATGAAATATTTGTGCGTAGACTTATCTGTTTAAGTTAGTCCAGTAACCATCAGTTAAAGAATCAGCCTTGCCCATTCAAGGCTGATTTTTTATGGGTGTATATTGGGAAAGAGTCGATCTATTTTAAAATATTGCAAGGTCTAATATTGGTTTGACCCTGAAACTTATAGTTTTGCGGGGTAGTGTTTGATCAACCAAATAAGATCACTAAAGTCATTATTTTTCATGATAGCTTGTGTCGCACGCTGTAAAGAAGTATCAATTAAATCACCTGATTGCCTATTTAAAATATTTATATGCTTTCATAGGCTTTGTTGCACAAACCTATCTCTAAAGGCTTATTCCACAATATAATTCTCAAATGAATAAGCCCACACCTAAAATCTATCGTACAACCAATTGGTCTTCTTATAACAGTGCATTAATAAATCGAGGAAATCTCTCAATTTGGTTTGATCCCAAGACGCAATGGTACGCTCAACCCAAAGGTAAACATGGTCGAAATCAAACTTATTCAGATACAGCCATCCAATGCTGTTTAATGATCAAATCCTTATTTCGTCTTTCTTTACGCATGGTCACTGGCTTTGTGCAAAGTCTCATTCATCTTTGTAGATTAGATTGGACAGCACCGGATTATTCAACCATTTGTAGAAGACAAAAGCATATTGATATTGCAATTAACTATCAAAAAAGCAGTAATGGTCTCCAGCTACTCGTCGATTCTACTGGCTTAAAGTTTCTAGGCGAAGGTGAATGGAAGCGTAAGAAACACCAACCTGAATATCGTCGCCAATGGCGTAAACTTCATATTGGTATAGATGCTGAAACCCTTCAAATACGCGCTATTCAACTCACTACAAATAATGTGAGTGATTCACAAGTGCTTGGTGATTTACTCGATCAGATTCCACAAGATGAGCAGATTGACTCTGTCTATACTGATGGGGCTTATGACACCAAGCAATGCCGTCAAGTAATTGCAGACCGACAAGCACATGCGGTGATTCCGCCAAGAAAAAATGCGAAACCTTGGAAAGATACAAAGACCAGCTCGCTAGAGCGAAATGAATTACTTCGAACAGTTAAACGTTTAGGAAGAACAATATGGAAAAATTGGTCAGGCTATCATCGCAGAAGTCTGATAGAAACCAAGATGCATTGCATCAAATTATTAGGCGATAAACTCCGTGCGAGAAACTTTCAAAGCCAAGTCAATGAGATTCATGCACGTGTGGCCGTATTAAATAAATTTACAGATTTAGGCCGACCTCACACCCAAGTTGCCACTTAAATTTAGATAACTTGGAAGAAGTTTAGCTTTTGAATGTTTGTGCAACAAAGCCACCTGTAGACCATAAGTACAATTCTTCTGTTTTGGCTTTGGATGCAACCACAGGTAAAGAGAAGTGGGTTTATCAAACCGTTCACAATGATCTTTGGGACTTCGATTTACCCATACAGCCAAGCTTGGTCGATTTTCCAATGCAAAATGGGCAAACCAAACCTGCTGTCGTCATTGGCACTAAATCTGGTCAGTTCTTTGTACTCGATCGTGTGACAGGCAAGCCTTTAACCAAAGTCATTGAACAACCTGTCAAAGCTGCAGATATTCCTGATGAGCAATACAGTGCAACTCAGCCACGTTCAGTTGAAATGCCACAAATTGGCAATCAAACTTTGACTGAATCGGACATGTGGGGCGCAACGCCATTTGACCAGTTGATGTGTCGTATTAACTTTAAATCGATGCGTTATGACGGTCTCTTTACTGCACCGGGTTCTGATATATCTTTAAGTTTTCCGGGTTCGTTGGGTGGGATGAATTGGGGCAGTATCGCATTTGACCCAACGCATCGTTATATGTTTGTCAACGACATGCGCCTAGGTCTGTGGATTCAGCTGATTAAACAAACGCCTGAAGACTTAAAACTTGAAGCCAGTGGCGGAGAGAAGGTCAACACTGGTATGGGCGCAGTGCCAATGAAGGGTACACCGTATAAAGTGAATAAAAACCGCTTTATGTCGGTATTGGGCATTCCATGCCAAAAACCACCTTTCGGAACCATGACGGCGATTGATATGAAAACCCGTCAAGTGGCTTGGCAAGTGCCTTTAGGTACGGTTGAAGATACGGGTCCAATGGGCATCAAAATGGGCTTAAAAGCGCCGATTGGTATGCCAACTATTGGTGGTCCAATGGCAACTCAAGGTGGTTTAGTGTTCTTTGCTGCAACACAAGACTTCTACTTGCGCGCCTTCAATTCATCTAATGGTGAAGAGTTATGGAAAGCGCGTTTACCCGTAGGTAGCCAAGGTACACCAATGAGCTATATTTCTCCAAAAACAGGCAAGCAATATGTGGTCATTTCCGCAGGTGGGGCACGTCAGTCGCCTGATCATGGTGATTATGTGGTTGCGTATAGCTTAGCCGATTAAAACGTTTTATTGTATGGGAAGCCTGCCGAGATGATAGGCTTCCCATTTTTATGGTAATAACAAGCAAGGAAATATTGTGCGATTAACTTATTTGATGCCTGCGCCTTTTAAACAAGCCTTATTGACAGCGGTTATTTTACAATCTATGCATGCTTATGCAGAAGCGACAGAATATCAACTTCCTGTCATCACCGTCCAAGCGGTACATACCGATAGCGAGTTGTTATCGACTTCTGCATCCATTCAAAAAGTCCAAGCGGCTACAGTACAAAACAATGCCAATGTGAACCTATCCGAAGTTTTACAAGGGGTTGCAGGCTTACAAATTAATAACCGTGAAAACTATGCGCAAGACTTACAGATTTCGATGCGTGGCTTTGGCGCTCGTTCGACTTTTGGCGTGCGTGGCATTCGGATGTATGTCGATGGTATTCCTGCGACCATGCCTGATGGTCAAGGGCAAAGTTCCAATATTGACCTCAATAGTTTAGATCACATCGAAGTAGTGACAGGGCCATTTTCATCTTTATATGGTAACTCATCAGGTGGAACCATCTTGACTGAGACTAAAGAAGGGCAAGGCAAAGACTCAATTCAAGTGGGTCTAAATGCAGGCAGCCACCATAAGCAACAAGCCAATATCCAATTACAAGGGGGTTCTGAACAGGCCAATCAACCCGCTTATGTGATTAGTTCCTCTTATTTTGATACCGATGGTTTTCGAGACCATAGTGCAGCACAAAAAGTACTGAATAATGCCAAACTAACATGGAACTTAGACGATGGCAGTAAAATCAACTGGGTGATGAACCGTGTCGATATTGATGCTGACGACCCACAAGGTCTCAGTCGTGAGCAGTGGAAAGCTAATCCGAAACAAGTGAATGACCGTACCAATACTTATAATGTGCGTAAAGAAATTGAACAAACCCAAACAGGGCTGACGTGGACTAAGCCGCTGAATGATCAGCAAGAGTTGTATAGCATGTTCTATTTGGGCAACAGACAAGTCGTACAATATCAGTCGATTCCTAAATGTACGTTAAGTAAAACGACAGGGGAATGTATTGAGAATACATCACAATTAAACCCTCGCCATGCTGGTGGTGTGATTGATTTTGACCGAGATTATTATGGTGCGGACTTCCGTTGGACGGGTAAAGCGCTTTTACCGAATACAACCTTGGTTGCCGGTGTGGCTTTAGACCGCATGGTCGAAGATCGTAAAGGCTATAATAATTATAATCATGCAGGTACATTTGGCGTGAAAGGTGATTTACGCCGAAATGAAAATAATACCCTGTGGAATTTAGATCCATATGTGCAGGCCTCATGGCAATTCTTACCCACATGGCATCTTGATACAGGCTTACGCTATAGCAATGTACATTATGAGTCAGATGATCATTACATCCTTGATAAAAATGGTGATGACAGTGGTTCAACGGATTATCAAAAATTATTGCCTTCTGTAGCTTTAGGCTGGGAAATTTTACCTGAAATTTATGCCTATGCCAGTTATGGCAAAGGCTTTGAAACGCCAACCTTTACCGAAATGGCTTATAACACTGATCCTTCGAAATCGGGTATGAATTTTGCGTTAAAAGCAGCAAGTAGTGATAACTATGAGCTGGGTCTAAAGTCGCAGAATCCATTCGGGCTCTTCACTTTTGCTATTTTCCAGACAGATACAGAAAACGATATAGTGACAGCGGGAACACGTGATGGTCGTGCGACTTTTCGTAATGCAGATCAAACCACACGACAAGGTTTAGAGCTTTCATGGCAACAAACGATTTGGAAAGAACTCAATATTCAATCTAGCTTTAGTTATATCGATGCTGAATTTGATAGTTATACAGCAGAAATAGCGAATCCAGATGATTCAACAAAACCTTATGCGAAAGCCATTAATAAAGGAAATAAGATTCCCGGGATTGCCAAAAATCAAGTGTTTACCCGTATTGCATGGCAACCAGAGAGGGGCTTTCAAGCCGGCTTAGAAGCACGCTATATGGATAAAATTTATGTCGATGATATCAACTCAGATACTGCGCCAAGTTATACCGTTGTGGCTGCAAATGTCGGCTATTTATGGGTAAACCGTGACTGGAAAGTAAACAGCTATGCCCGAGTCGATAACCTGTTTGACCGTAACTATGTTGGCTCAGTGATTGTGAATGACGGCAATAGTCGCTTCTTTGAACCTGCCGATGGCCGAAACTTTAGCGTTGGCATGAGTGTAACCAAAGCCTTTTAATGAAAATGGTTTGGCTAAGCAAAAATGCAGCATAGCCAAACCAGATGAATCGCGCCATACGACTGCAAAAGACGCTTTTGTATGGGTGCTTAATCTATTTATGAATTGCTTTGATATTCCTGAATCACTTCCAGTGCAGCACGGAACGCCTCTTGAGTCGCAGGTGCGCCGCAATAAGGCAAACTGTGTAAAAGGACTTCTTGAATTTCTTCTACCGTTGCACCGTTATTTAGCGCACCGCGAACGTGACCTTTCAGCTCAGTTGGACTCTTTTGTGCCGTCAAAAATGCAATGGTAATTAACGAGCGATATTTACGCGGTAAAACACCTTCACGTTGCCATGTTGAGCCCCAAGCATGTTCATTAATCCAGTCCTGCAAAGGTTGGGTGAAAGGTACAGTATTGTCCTGAGCACGTTTAACAAAAGATTCGCCCATGACTTCTGTGCGAACTTTTAAACCATTTTCATAATCTTGTTGTGACATGGGAACCTCTGAATGTGGAATGCAAATATAGTAGCCGAGCGGCTTAGTTTTTCATCAGCTATTTGGGTTAAAAAGATGTGCGCTATAGTCATCCTTCAATATATTTGGAAGTATAGAGATACTCTTGATCAAGCTGATGATGGTTTTTATACTTGATTGAAAGGCTATAAAAATGCCTATTGGAACTGAAAACCTTTTTGATTGAACTCAATAACAAAGCAGCCGAAGCTGCTTTGAATGATGTCGTTTTGTACTAAGCGGCTTTAAAATCATTGATGATCAGTGCTAAGCCAGTCGCTTTCTGGATTTGTTCTAGGCTTACATCGCGTGCCAGTTCAACTAGTTTCACACCTTCAGTAGTGATATCCATCACGCCTAAGTCAGTAATGATACGGCTGACGACAGCTTTACCCGTGAGTGGTAGGGTACATTGAGGCACGATTTTTGGTGTGCCATCTTTGGCACAGTGTTCCATCAGAACCACAACTTTTTGTACGCCAGAAACCAAGTCCATTGCACCGCCCATGCCTTTGACTTTTTTACCCGGAATCATCCAGTTTGCCAAGTCGCCTGTTTCAGAGACTTCCATTGAACCTAAAATAGCAATATTGACATGACCACCACGAATCATAGCAAAGGATTCTGAGCTTGAGAAAAATGCAGCCCCTTTACGTGCGGTGACAGTTTGTTTTCCTGCATTAATCAAGTCTGCATCAACTGCATCACGGGTTGGAAATTCATCAATACCGAGTAAGCCATTTTCTGACTGTAACCAAACATTGATCCCTTCTGGCAGATAATTGGCCACTAAAGTCGGTAAGCCAATACCTAAGTTGACATAAAAACCATCTTCGAGTTCAAGGGCAGCACGCTGCGCCATTTCATTACGTGTCCAAGCCATGACTAAGCTTCCTCTGCTTTAATGGTCAGTTGTTCAATCTGCTTTTTGGGGGTGGCGTTCAGTACCACACGGTTGATGTAGATACCCGGTAAATGGATGTCATCTGGATCAATTTCACCAATTTCAACCACTTGTTCAACTTCGGCAATGGTGAATTTGCCTGCCATGGCACAGTCAGGGTTAAAGTTACGTGCTGTTTTACGGAATACCAAGTTGCCCGCTTTATCAGCCTTGTAGGCTTTCACTAAAGCAATGTCCGCAGTAAGGGACATTTCTAAAATATGCGGACGACCATCAAAGTCGCGGACTTCTTTACCTTCGGCAATGAGGGTGCCTACACCTGTTTGGGTGAAAAATGCAGGAATACCTGCGCCGCCTGAACGTAGTTTTTCTGCGAGCGTACCTTGCGGAGTAAGCTCAACTTCAAGTTCACCATTGAGATACTGACGCTCAAACTCTTTATTTTCACCGACATAAGAGGCAATCATTTTTTTAATTTGTTTGGTTTCTAATAATTTACCCAAACCAAAGCCATCCACACCCGCATTATTCGAAATACAGGTTAAACCTGTGACACCTGTATCTTTTAAGGCATCAATTAATGCTTCTGGAATACCGCAGAGGCCAAAACCACCCACGGCAACCGTTTGATTATTGGCAACTACATCAGCTAATGCTTCGGCTGCATTTGCGACGACTTTATTCATGTTTTATTTCCTGATCTTCCTTGCTTGTTATTTTTTTAGCATTGCGCTGCACTTTTTAGAAATTGAATCTTTCTAACGTATAATAAGAAAAACTCATTAATGCAGAATATTTACAAAGAAAAATAGATAAAAGAAGAGTCAAAGCATGTGCGAAAGCTATGCAAATAATCATACAGTTTATTTTGAACTATAAAGGTTTAGCTTCAGTTTCGCCTAGAGAAAGGGAGAATTTAGCTTAGAAATGATGCCAAAGTGTGGTCTCAATAAATTGAGACGACATGTTAGACAGTTCATAATCTTTTTTATAAATAATGCCCACCGCGAGTTGCGCTTGATTGTCCTCAATTTCAACCAACACATTTTTTTCAAGGTCGATGAATTTTTGGAAATGCCGTGGAATAGCAGTGACGCCCATACCATAGGCAACAAAGTGTGAAAGGGAACTGATTTGGTGGCATTCGACTTTCAAGTCCAACACCACTTGATGCGCAGCACAATGTTCCTCAATCACATGCCGAATAATCGAGGGGTTTTGTAAGGTCACAAATGGACAAGAGCACAGTTCAAGCCATGTCACGCTTTTTTGTTTGGCTAAGACGTGGTGTTTGGGCAATAGAGCCAAAAAGTCTTCATTGAATAAAGGCTGAAAAATCAGTTGATCATTGGCCTTGGGTTCAAAACAAATGCCAATTTCAAAGATGCCTTCTTGAACTTTTTCAATGATTTTTTCATTGGTGATGTCATGGATGGAAAAACTGATGTTAGGGTGCAACTGTGAAAAATCATGCATCACTGCGGGGAGTACCGCATGGGTGGCAAAGGGCATTGAGGCAATATTTAAAGTGCCACGGTTGAGTTTAAAGCGCTGTTTGACATCTTTTTCCATATCTTCCCAGTTGGCCAGAAGCTTTTTGGCATAGGGAATAAGAGATTGACCTTCAGTGGTGATTTCTACCCGACGCGTGTTGCGTTTAAACAGTTTTCCACCCAGTTCTTCTTCCAATGTTTTAATGCTTAAGCTAAGAGCGGATTGGCTCAGACATAGTTCATTGGCTGCATTGGCATAATTAAGCGTACGTGCAAGGACCAAAAAGGCTTTTAATTGTTTGAGTGTCATGAGCTTCCCTGAGCAATGATGCAACACGATGTTGAATGAAAATGAACGTGTTTTTCTCAAATGGTTTACATGAAAAATACAACAGACGGTCAAAACAGATCAAGTGATGGAAGTGGGTGTCATTTTTATCAAGTCGTCAAAGCAGTATAAGTCGAACAGCATGATAGTCTGTAAAAATATGTTTTAACTGAATGAAAAATATAAAAATTGGTCATTTCGTGCGATTTTGAAATTTTACCTTTAACTTGATGCAATTAGTTTTATCAGTCTTGCTAGGGCTTGGATATTAATCAATTTTTCTTCTTACTCAATGATTATTTTCAAACAATGTGTGGGTTTATATGCATTATAGTCTGACCCAATAAGCTGAAATATTAATGCTCTGATGGATAAATATAGTACATAGATCAGAGTGCAAATAGACATCTCGTCATGAGGGAAATAGACGGTCTATGAATGCGTATTTGGTTTTTCCGCACAGGCTGATTGCACTGTGACTCCACTAGATTTGACATCATTAGTCATTAATATCACAGCACATCAAGACATATTTTCTTTAAGGATGGAGTAAAAAATATGTGGGATTTAGGTGTAATTTTATTGTCTCTTGGGCTACTGATGTATACAGCCTACAGAGGTTTTTCCGTAATTCTTATGGCACCGATTTGTGCCCTGTTAGCGGTTTTACTGATTAACCCTGCTAACGTTTTGCCTTTTTATTCAGGCGTGTTTATGCCCAAAATGGTTGGGTTCATTAAAGATTATTTCTTGGTGTTTTTACTCGGTGCCATCTTCGGTAAAGTGGTTGAAATGTCAGGGATTGCCGAATCCATTGCCAAAACTATTGTGAACCTGATTGGCTCTAAAAATGCGATGTTAACCGTTGTGCTGTTGGGTGCAATTTTAACTTATAGCGGCGTCAGTCTCTTTGTGGTGGTCTTTGCAGTTTATCCATTTGCAAATCAACTCTTTAGACAAGCCAATATTCCAAAGCGTTTGATTCCGGGAACCATTGCCCTTGGTGCATTTACGTTTACCATGGATGCCTTGCCGGGAACCCCGCAAATTCAAAACGTTATACCGACGACCTTTTTTGGTACAGATATTTATGCAGCGCCGTTTCTTGGTTTGATTGGTGGTGTATTTGTTCTTGCTACAGGTTTGAGCTATTTAGAATGGCGTCGCCGTGTAGCCGCTCGAAATGGTGATGGCTATGCTACAGGTATTGAGCTGACAGAAGCCGAGCAACAACAACTTAAACAAAACTTAGATACAACATCAAATGGTTCTACCGCACGTCAATGGTTGGCTTTTGTACCCCTCATTTTAGTTGCCGTGACCAATAAGTATTTATCAACTGCGATTAAAGAATGGTATCCAAACGGTTTTGATTTCAATGCCATTGGACTTGCAGCTTACACCGTCGATGTTGCCAAAACCTCTGCCATTTGGGCTGTGGGTTTAGCCTTAATTGTGGGCATTATCGCGGCAATTTCATTTGACTTCCGCCGTGTCTATACCGGCTTCAAAGATGGCGTCAATGCCAGTATTGGCGGGTCTTTACTTGCAGTGATGAATACCGCATCTGAATACGGTTTTGGTGCGATCATTGCGGCCTTACCGGGCTTTGCGATCATTAGTCATGCATTGGGCAATACCTTTACCAATCCACTGGTCAATGGTGCAGTCACCACGACAGTCTTGGCGGGTGTGACAGGTTCAGCCTCTGGTGGTATGAGTATCGCCCTCAGTGCGATGGCCGATCAATACAATGCTGCGATTCTAGCCATGGGAATTCCACCTGAAGTTATGCATCGTATTGTTGCAATGGCATCTGGCGGTATGGATACCTTACCGCATAACGGCGCCGTGATTACCTTACTTGCTGTGACAGGTTTAACCCATAAACAATCTTATAAAGATATTTTTGCCATCACGATTATTAAAACCATCGCGGTATTTGTTGCCATTGCTGCCTTTACTTGGTTTGGTATTGTTTAAGACTTTGGAATGAAAAAAGAAGACAACGGAGTACATCATGAGTCAACTGTTAAAAGATAAAGTTGCATTTATTACAGGTTCAGCCAGTGGTATTGGACATGAAATTGCAAAGAAATTTGCCAGTGAAGGTGCAAAAGTTGTCATTTCTGATATGAATGCCCAGAAGTGTGCTGAAACTGTGGCGGAACTTCAAAAGCAAGGCTTTGAAGCATTGTCTGCGCCTTGCGATGTGACCGATGAAGAGGCATATAAAGCTGCGATTGAACTGACTCAGAAAACCTATGGGCGGTTGGACATCCTCATCAATAATGCGGGTTTTCAGCATGTTGCTGTCATTGAAGACTTTCCAACCGCAGTCTACCAAAAGCTGATTAATGTCATGTTGGTGGGGTCGTTCATTGGCATCAAGTACGCATTTCCAATCATGAAAGCACAGCAGTTTGGTCGCGTGATTAATATGGCTTCGATTAATGGATTAATTGGATTTGCTGGCAAGGCTGGCTACAACAGTGCTAAGCATGGTGTAATTGGTTTGACCAAAGTTGCGGCTTTAGAATGCGCACGAGATGGCATCACCGTAAATGCTCTGTGTCCGGGCTATGTCGACACGCCGTTGGTACGTGGTCAAATTCATGACTTGGCTAAAACCCGAAATGTCAGTGAGCAAAGTGCATTAGAAGATGTGATTTTGGCGATGGTGCCGCAAAAACGCTTACTGAGTGTAGAAGAAATTGCGGATTATGCGATCTTTCTTGCCAGTGATAAGGCGGGCGGTGTAACTGGTCAAGCCGTGGTGATGGACGGTGGTTATACCGCGCAATAACTTAGCTCAGCACACGTTTAAAAATTGAGAAGCCTCGGATGTTCGTATCTGGGGCTTTTTTATAGCGATAGGTATTACAGAAATATCTAGGTTTAAATAAGTGGTGAGTTCTGTGAATGAGACGCTGAATAGAGAGTTACAGGCCAAAGCAATGCGTTCTAAACGCTTTCTCTTTTTCTGATTTATAGTTCATTATTTTAAATACCAAGGATGAAGGGCTTAATGTAGAGTAATTAAATCAATAGATTAAAGAGAAAATGAATGCATAACGATGCTACAAATGAGTCCTAGAAATCACAAAATCCATAGTTACAGAAAACTCTCAGCACGGCTTCATTTGCTGATTGGGTATAAAAAACTAAATTTTAATAAAAATAATCAGTTTTAAATCAATAAAAAAAGATGGATTTTTATTTTTATCTTATTGAATGGATTATTCTTTTATTAAAGAGCATTGCAAATTACAGCTTCTGCCACACTTGATTTTCATCATCAAAAGACACCGTAAAATTAAAACGAGAATCTGCCGTTACCAAGTAACCAGTAGGTGTTTTCATGAGAACTTTGAGCACAGTGCCTTCTTCAAAGTTAATGGGTGGAAAGTCTTCTTTTGTCAGTGTGAGTGGTTTGATCAGTTCAAGTACTAGGGTTTCCATGTCATAGATCCAATAGTTTTTAATGAAAAGATAGTAGCATGAAGTCATTTTAAAATGTGCAAACTTCATTCTTTTATACATAAAATCAACAAGTAATCATATGGTTGTCAGAGAAATACCGTCATTGCACTCGTTTTAAATCCTAAGCAATTTTTCAGTTTGAAACCTAAAAGTTATAAGCAATAAAATATTATTTTAAATCTGAGGCCAAGTCCGTTTGTATTTTCATAAGTTATTGAAATAATTTATTTTGATTGTTATGTGACTGATCAAGTCGGAAAATAATGTCCTGAGCTCTTGTGAAGGGGCATACAAATCAAATAACGTATAACCCAATAAAGATAAGTAAAGTGTACAAACTTGCTGTAATGCGATTGTACTAAATTAAGAAATAAGGATTAGTATGCACGGATTGCATACCTGAAACATAAAAGGGATATATATCGTTCATGTTTAAGTCATTTTTCCCAAACCCTAGATGGTTCTTCATTTCGGTATTATTTTGGTCAGTGATTAATGTCGTACTGTGGTACACAGGGGGAAATACATGGGGAAGCGCCATAGGTTGGCCGCAAGGATATGCAACGGCTGAATTAGCTATTGGGGTAAGCCGTTTTTGGTCTCCGTCTTTTCTGTGGTTCTATCTCTGGTTTTTTATAGCGACAACACTCTTTGCCTTATTTTGGCGTTTTGTCTCAGACAATAAATGGCAACGCTGGTCGATTTGGGGGTCCGCATTTATTCTGTTCAACATCTGGTTTGGTGTACAGGTCAGTGTTGTTGTAAATGCTTGGTATAACCCTTTTTATGACTTGATCCAAGAAATGTTGAGTAATGGCGGCGGCGATGTGAATCAGCTTTATAAAGGTATTTTAACTTTTATTTATGTTGCGATGGTTTACGTTACTTTTGCTGTTATAAATTTATTTTTTGTGAGCCATTATGTGTTCCGTTGGCGCACTGCGATGAATGACTATTACACTTCAAATTGGAATAAGTTAAGGCACATTGAAGGGGCATCGCAACGTATTCAAGAAGATACCATGCGCTTTGCAAGAACTTTAGAAGGTTTAGGGGTCAGCTTGATTGAAGCGTTAATGACGTTGATTGCCTTTTTGCCAGTGTTGTTTAGTCTGTCGAGCCATGTAAAGGCAATTCCAATTGTGGGGGCTATTCCATATGCTTTGGTTTGGGCTGCTATAAGTTGGGCTTTATTAGGAACACTCATTTTAGTGTTGGTTGGTTATAAATTACCTGGTTTAGAATTTAATAATCAAAAAGTCGAAGCAGCCTATCGTAAAGAGTTGGTGTATGGGGAAGACCACGTAGACCGTGCTCAACCTGCCACGCTGAAACAATTATTCAGTGGTGTACGTAAAAACTATTTCCGACTGTATTTTCATTATGCATATTTTAATTTAGTACGAATATGGTATATGCAGTTAGATAATATTTATGGACTATTTGTTCTTTTTCCAAGTATTGCAGCAGGGCTAGTGACTTTAGGCTTACTCACACAGATATTGAATGTTTTTGGCAAAGTTAGGGAGTCATTTCAGTATTTGATTGCATCATGGCCAACCATTATCGAACTGCTCTCAATTTATAAGCGTCTAAAAGCTTTTGAATCGACTTTGGATGACTAAATATTTTTGATGTATCTCACCTGCCTTTCAAGGCAGGTTTTTTATGTGCTCAAACATCGTTTTGTCTGTAACTTTTGTATTGTGGTTCAAGCTAAATTTATGAAATGTTGTTGAAGTTGTCATAAAACAAAGCAGAATGATGTGTGCGTCAGGCTAAAATAAATAATAAAAACAGTTGTTTAAGTTTGTTATTTTATGAGCTTTCCGCTAATGTTTTTATGCGGGTGTTTAAGAGTAAAGTCGTAGTGAATTATAAAATTTTATGTGTATTTGGGGTTTTGGGGAGTGTGTTGCAGGGCTGTACCAGTCTGGGAAATATAGCACAAGCACCTTTTACAAATATTGCATCACCACAAGAACTAATCGTAGAACGAAAAATTAATGATACCGATAAAAACAGCAAAGAATACGTGTATCACACGGTAGGCGTAAAAAATGAAAAAGATATCGAGGTGCTATATCCACGCAGCATGTTTAGTCAGTATTGCCAAGCCCATGGTGGGCGTTTTACTCAAACACAAAAAAGTAGTTTTAGCTTAGTGAAAGATCCGTGGGCGAAAAAACTACTTCGCACCTATAACAGTTTAAAACAGGGTACGGGTGCTTTTCGTTGCCAGCTCAATAATGGCGAACAGTGGCTGGTGAGTATTGAGGCATTGTCTGAACGCAAACTGCCTAACTCAAATGATACTCGTGTGGTGAATCTACAAAGCAAAGTACTGACTGAGTCAGCACCACGAAGTATGACCCCTATTACGCCAAGCAAAAAAACGGTGACGAAGGCACCTGCCACCAAGGCAGAGGTGAAGAAAGAGGAAGAAAGCAAAAAAGAAGTAGAGCCTAAAAAAGAAAATAAAGTGGAAGTACCACCTAAAGCTCCCAAAACTGTAGAAACACCACAGCAGCAACAGGCCAAACTGTATGTGTCTGCACGCCGTGATATTAACAGTGGACGCAACCAAGTCGCTGCCTGTAACAGTGCACAACGCGCATATAACTATGGTCGTTTGCCGGGGTCGGATGCCTCAAATGTCTATACCGAATCGGGCATATTAGTTGCACGTTGTTTAACGGGTATTCCAAGTTATAGCAGTCGTTTTTCCAACCCTAAAGGGCAGGCAAAATATGTTTTGCAGAACTTAGCCAAAAACCATAACCATACAGGTGCTAAAAATATGCTCAAGCAAATGAAGTAAGATTTTCGGCTGTTTGCGACCGCACTTCATGTGAGCACATCAACCAAAGGAAATACATCATGAGTAATGTCCAAACACCAACCACCTATTTTACTGCGCCTTTGCTGGATCAGACCGTGCAAGAAATAGACGTTGATATTTCAGCTCAGCCTTATTTTTACAACAATGGCGGAACACCCAAGTATTTAGCCGATGTATCAACTGGTATTGAACTGATTCAAGTATCCTCAACCAACGCCCATATGAGTATGGGACATGTTTATGATGTACCCAAAGAAATAGCAACGATCCAAACCCATTGGGGCGAGCAGACTCAGTTAGCATTCGCGGGAAACTCTTTTGAGTTTATGCCACTCAAAGCCACGTCTGAAACAGCTGCCGCCTTTGGTATGACTTTGGTGAAAGCTGGACAGGCGATAGAGGTGCAGGCTACGCAGAAAAAGTTGTCTCAAATTAAATATCAATATGGCATGTTGGCGGGTCATTTTTTTCCTTATGACCCAATTCAAATCAATCTAGCCGCGAAAACCTTATATCCCTTTGTCGTCACAGACTTAGAGCATCATGACTTTCCGCATGTGTTTGCTTCGACCGATCTCAATCATTTGCCGTTGGTGATTTCAGCAGGACGATATTTTCCAAAAGACCAAAAAATTTACTTGGCTGATTTGTGGGTAGAACATGGTGACGCACTTTATATTCCTGAAATGCCAAAGCAAGTTGCTCCTGAATTTATCGATTTACACAATAACCGTAATGCTGCTTTAGCGTGTTGGAAGGGCGAAAGTAGTCAATCTACGATTCAAATGCATACTTTGCTTGACCCCAACGGTTATTTTTATTGGTTTTGGAATGACTGTCCGACCATACACCCACAGCTCACTGCATTTGAAACTGCTGAGTTAGATAGGGAAATCTCTTGAATTGGGCGATTTAATTTTTCTTCAACTACACGGTAATTTTACAGTTCCATAACAGGCTGATTGGCGGGCTTTATGATACAAAGAATGCAATTGTTGATTGGAGTTGAGTTTATGTCACAGCCTATTTTAAGCGTTTTACGTGGTCGGTCTTCTGTTATTTTTCGTCATGCTTTTTTGGCAGTAGCATTGTGTGGTTCAGTCCAAGTTGCAACGGCCAGTACCACAGTCGACCAACTGAGTAATTGTTTGGTGAAGTCAACGACAGCAACAGATAAAACTACCGTGTTGCAGTGGACGTTTGCGGCATTGGCTGCGCATCCAGATCTAAAGGTGTATAGCAATGTCACTGATGCACAGCGTACACAGCTAGATAAAAACCTCGCACAGGTTTTACAACGTATTTTGGTAGAGCAATGTTCAGCTCAGACTAAAGCAGTGATTCAAGCTGAAGGTATACAAGCGGTTGGAGATAGTTTTCAGGAACTTGGACAGATTACGGGTGAAGAAATTTTAAAGAACCCTGAAGTGAAAGGGCAGTTGCAAGGCGTACTGCGTTATGTGGATTTGAATAAATTGTTCACGACTTTTTTAACCCCAGAGATTTGGAATAAGTTGGGTGTAACGAGGTAGTTCGGCCTTTGAAAATTATGAATAGTGAGAGCGATTTATAAACTGAATCGAAAGCATTAATGTTATAAAAAAAGCCATTAAAAAAGCTCCTTGAATCGAAGGAGCTTTTTTATTTTTGAATCTAAAGGCTGATAGGCCATCTCATAAAAGATTCATTTGAGGAACAACACAATTAAATCGTTACAGTCGCCCCTAAAGCTTTAATAAACTGTGCCATCCAAGCAGGGTGGGCAGGCCAAGCTGGCGCTGTGATCAAGTGCCCATCGGTTACAGCTTCTGTCACTTCAATGTCCGCATAAGTCCCGCCTGCTAGTTTCACCTCGGCTGCGCACGCAGGGTAAGCTGAACAAGTACGGCCTTTTAGTACATCGGCTGCTGCAAGAATTTGAGCACCATGACAAACTGCTGCAATTGGCTTTTTCGCAGCATCAAACTCACGCACGATCTCAAGAATACGTTCATTCATGCGTAAATATTCGGGCGCGCGACCACCGGGAATGACTAAACCTGCATAGTCCGCAGTGTGTACGGCTTCAAAGTTGTAATTAATGGCAAAGTTATGACCTCGTTTTTCACTATAGGTTTGCTCGCCTTCAAAGTCATGAATAGCTGTGGCGATGCTTTCACCTTCATTTTTATCGGGACAGACCGCATGTACGGTATAACCGAGACCCGTTAAGAACTGAAAAGGCACCATGGTTTCATAATCTTCGGCATAGTCACCAACGAGCATTAAAATTTGTTTTGACATCTTTAAACCCTCTTTATTGTTTGTGCATATTTGTGTTCACTTTTGATCTAAATTAGCACAGTTCAGATGTTATCTTTAAGTGGTGGTTTGCTGTCTTTAGTCGTAAAGGTTTTTTGTTTGAAATGGAATACAGGAAGCAAGTAGCTACTAGATAAAACGTGGTGTAGGCGTTACAGCGAATTCTGGTTGAGCAATATTCAGCACAGACCAAAGCCGTGATTCAGGCAGATGGCATTCAAGCGGTTGGCGAGAGTTTTCAGGAACTTGGACAGATTACGGGTGAGGAAATTTTAAAGAACCCTGAAGTGAAGGGCCAGTTGCAAGGTGTGCTGCGCTATGTGGATTTGAATAAATTGGTCACGACTTTTTTAACCCCAGAGATTTGGAATAAGTTGGGTGTGACGAGGTAGTTCGGTCTTTGAAGATTATGAATAGTGAGAGAGATTTATAAACTGAATCGAAAGCATTAATGTTATAAAAAAGTCATTAAAAAAGCTCCTTGAATCGAAGGAGCTTTTTTATTTTTGAATCTAAAAAGATGATAAACCATGCCATAAAAGATTCATTTGAGGAACAACACAATTAAATCGTTACAGTCGCCCCTAAAGCTTGAATAAACTGCGCCATCCAAGCAGGGTGGGCAGGCCAAGCAGGCGCTGTGATCAAGTGCCCATCGGTTACAGCTTCCGTCACTTCAATGTCCGCATAAGTTCCACCTGCTAGTTTCACCTCGGCTGCGCATGCAGGGTAGGCTGAACAAGTACGGCCTTCGAGTACATCGGCTGCCGCAAGAATTTGTGCACCATGACAAACCGCTGCAATTGGTTTTTTCACAGCATCAAACTCACGTACGATCTCAAGGATACGTTCATTCATGCGTAAATATTCGGGCGCGCGACCACCGGGAATGACTAAACCGACATAGTCCGCAGTGTGTACCGCTTCAAAGTTGTAGTTGATGGCAAAGTTATGACCACGTTTTTCACTATAGGTTTGTTCGCCTTCAAAGTCATGAATGGCTGTGGCTATGCTTTCACCTTCATTTTTATCGGGGCAGACGGCGTGTACGGTATAACCGAGACCTGTTAGAAACTGAAAAGGCACCATGGTTTCATAGTCTTCAGCATAGTCACCAACGAGCATTAAAATTTGTTTTGACATCTTTAAACCCTCTTTATTGTTTGTACATATTTATGTTCAATTTTGATCTAAATTAGCACAGTTCAGATGTCATTTTTAAGTCATTCACTGCTCTTTAGTCGTATAACTGAATTCATTTTTTATAAAAAAGCCCCAAGTAATTGAGGCACTTTAACTGTATAGAAAAGCATGATAAATCAGTCAGTTTATATATTCATGGATATGAAATTTACTATGCTAAGGTGTTAATAGTCTAATGTGCAGGCTTTACCGTTATATTCATAACGGTTGACATCATATTTTTGACCATTCCAGCGGTAAACAGCAAAACAAAATCCAGGGCCGCCATTTTCAATATCTGGCCAGCCATGTTTTGTTTTTGAAAAGCCAGCGGCTTTAAAGATTTGGCTGGCTTCTTTAGCTGGAACATTGGGTTTGGTTTCAGCAAATGTGGTGGTGCTGAGGAAGACTAGGGTAGAAAGTGTGAGGATGACTGTTTTCATTTTTGTCCTTCGGTATTTTTAAAATTGGTTAATGTTTTAAAATAATAGATGGTGGGCAGAGTAAAAATCCTCTCCCTAGCCCTCTCCTTTGCCAAAGGAGAGGGAATTACGCGTATATAATAGATTACGTGACAAAGTCCCCCTTTGAAAAAGGGGGATTTAGGTGGATTCAGAATTCACGTATAAAGAAAGGCTTTGGAAGTTGGATGCGTCCTAAGTCTTCAAGTTTGGCAATCGAGGATACTTTTTTAATGGTCATCTTATTTAACAAATAGTTCTTTATGCTAGATTACAATATAAATTTAGGGGGGGAAGAAATGAGTTATTTTTCTATAGATGAGTCCATTGAAAATATTAAAAATCCATATACAAAAGAATTATTTAAAGAAGTTTACTCTTCTTATGCAATGGGGAATTATAGATCTGCTACTGTGATGCTTTGGTCGGTTGTAGTGACAGATCTTGTCCATAAATTGAAGGAGTTAGATAGTGTTTATAGTGATCCTAAAGCAGCACAAATTCTTCAATACATTCAAGCCGAGCAGACTAAAGATCCTAAGTCATCTAAATGGGAGTCTGAGATTATTGATAAGTTTTATAAAGAAATAAATTTTTTTGAAACTTTTGAAGTTGCTAATTTAGAGCATTTACAGAAAATGAGACATGTATCAGCTCACCCAGTAATTACATCAACAGACTTATTGCACTCTCCTACAAAAGAGACAGTGTACAGCTTGATAAGAAATGCTCTAGAAAGTGTACTAACTAAAGAAGCTTTATTTTCCTCTAAAATTATTGATGTTATGCTTAAAGATTTGAATACTATTAGAGATACTTTAGTTGGTTATGATCAAAGAGATCGTTATTTTTCTCATAAATTCCTTTCAAAAATGCCTAATGCAGTATTGCTCAAGTTCTTAAAGACATTATGGAAGTTTCTTTTTAGAGTTAATAATCCAGAAACAATACTCAATAAAGATATTAATTTGGATATTTTAAATAGTATCATTAATAGAAAAGAGCAGATTTTTATAGAGTTTTTAAATAAAGAAAAAGATTTTATTTCTGATATTCAGTTAGAAGATAATTTAAAAGAAAATCTACTTTATTTCTTATTGAACAATAGATGGTGTTTTGAATATTTTAGTGAAAACTCTATTCAAACTGTAACTACAATTATTGAGGCAAGTGATAGTAAGTTTCAGTTAATTAAGTTTAAGCGTATTATTGATTATATTGATTTTTTAATTAGAAACTCAAATAATTATTCATTATCAAACTTTAATATTATAGAAGATGAAGCTGAGGAGTATAGTTGTAAAGATAAATTCTATGACTACTGTATTGAAGGATACTCTTTTGCAAGATCATTTGATTCAGCTAATGACAGATTTGATAAGTTAATACGTCCTTATTTTCAAAACTTTAGTTTTCAACAATTAAAAAATTTAGCTAGTAAGATTAATCAAAATTCACAATGTTATGATAGAAGTCGTGCAAAAAGAGATCATAAATTAATTATTGAAAAAATATTAGAAAATGATCCAACATACGATTTTACAGGTTTAGATGGTTTTATAGATGGGAATGAATCACTGATTTCATCTTTAACCGATTAATAAAAAACCCGCTTTCGCGGGTTTTCTTTTTCAAAACTGATCAGATTAACCAATCAATTTCTTCATCAATTCATTCACTTGAGCAGGGTTAGCTTTACCCTTAGACGCTTTCATCACTTGACCAACAAGACCGTTAAAGGCTTTCTCTTTACCAGATTTAAACTCTTCAACCATCTTCTCGTTAGCAGCAAGCACGTCTTTAATAATCGCTTCAATCGCACCTGTATCAGTTTCCTGCTTCAAGCCTTTTTCCGCAATAATTTCGTCCGCAGTTTTGCCTTCATCCCACATAAAGCCGAATACTTGCTTGGCAATCTTGCCGCTAATGGTGTTATCTACAATACGCGCAACCATGCCACCCAGTTTTTCAGCCGAAACAGGGGAGTCTGCGAGTTCTAAGCCCGCTTTGTTTAAAGCACCAGAGAATTCGCCCATCACCCAGTTTGCAGACACTTTACCTTGAGCCGCGCCACCAGCAGCAGCCACAACTACTTCATAAAAGTCTGACATTTCACGGGTCAGTGTCAACACATGTGCATCGTACTCAGTAACACCAAAGTCCGCTACGAAACGCTCACGACGTGCCGCAGGAAGCTCAGGCAATGCAGCACGAGCTGTTTCAATTTGCGCGTCTGAAATAATCACAGGCAACAAGTCAGGGTCTGGGAAGTAGCGATAGTCGTTCGCTTCTTCTTTCGAACGCATTGAACGTGTTTCCATCTTCACAGGATCGAATAGACGCGTTTCTTGGTCAATCGTGCCATCCCATTCCAAAATTTCCATTTGGCGTTCAATTTCAACATTGATCGCTTGTTCAATGAAACGGAATGAGTTGAGGTTTTTCAACTCGCAACGTGTACCGAACGGTTGACCCGGACGACGTAACGACACGTTACAGTCAGCACGGAATGAACCTTCTGCCATGTTACCGTCAGAAATACCCAACCAACGCACTAAAGTGTGAATCGACTTGATATAAGCCACAGCTTCTTCAACCGAACGCATATCGGGTTCAGACACGATTTCAAGTAAAGGTGTACCTGCACGGTTTAAGTCGATGCCTGACATACCTTCAAACTGGTCATGGATGGATTTACCTGCATCTTCCTCAAGGTGGGCACGCGTTACGCCAATGCGCTTTACCGTACCATCTTCAAGTTGAATGTCGATATGACCCAAGCCCACAATCGGGTTGTCCATCTGGCTAATTTGGTAGCCTTTCGGAGAGTCAGGGTAGAAGTAGTTTTTACGTGCAAACACAGATGCTTGGTCAATATAAGCATCAATACCCAAACCAAAGCGAATGGCTAAATCCACCACTTCTTTGTTTAATACAGGCAGTACACCCGGCATGGCCAAGTCAACGAGGCTGGCTTGTGTGTTTGGGTCTTGACCAAATTCAGTCGAAGAACCTGAGAAGATTTTAGATTGGGTCGCAAGCTGAGTGTGAATCTCAATCCCGATCACGACTTCCCAACCTTCAATCAATAATGATTTTGGTTTAGCAGCATTTTTAGTCATTATGCATTCTCCTCAGCAATTGCCGCACGTTTCGTATGCCAATCCGTCGCTTGTTGGTACTGATGTACCACAGACAACAGTTGAGATTCTGACCAATAGTTACCAATCAGCTGTAAGCCCACAGGTAAGTTGTCTTTGTCAAAACCAACAGGTGCATTAATCGCAGGAAGTCCCGCAAGGTTGACCGCGATGGTGTAAATGTCGCCCAAGTACATTTCAACTGGAGACAAGTTCGCGCCAATTTTATAAGCCGTGGTTGGTGCAGCAGGTGCAGCAATCACATCAACGGATTCAAATGCTTTTAAGAAGTCTTGTTGAATCAGACGACGGACTTTTTGTGCTTTGACATAGTAAGCGTCGTAGTAACCCGCAGACAACGCATACGTACCAATCAAGATACGACGTTGCACTTCTGCACCAAAACCTTCAGAACGTGAACGTTTGTATAAGTCCATCAGGTCAACTGGGTTCTCAGCACGGTAGCCATAACGTACGCCATCGTAACGAGACAAGTTTGATGACGCTTCAGCAGGCGCAATCAAGTAATAGGTTGGAACATAAGCTTCAGTCATGTTGAGGTCAATCTCAACCAAGGTCGCACCCATCTCTTCCAATTTTTTCAATGATTCTTCAACACGTGCTTTCACATCTGCGTCTAAACCAGCGACATTGAAGTATTGCTTTGGAATACCAATACGTAGACCTTTAACAGATGTGCCGTTTAGGTTCGCCACATAGTCATCAACGTCTTTTTCAACGGATGTTGAGTCTTTTGCGTCATGGCCTGCCATCACATTCATGAGGTAGGCACAGTCTTCAGCCGAACGTGCCATTGGCCCGCCTTGATCCAGCGATGATGCATACGCAATCATACCGAAGCGCGAGACACGGCCATAAGTTGGCTTAAGACCCGTTAAGCCACAGAACGATGCAGGTTGGCGAATCGAACCGCCTGTATCTGTACCTGTTGCAAATGGAGCAAGATCAGCCGCTACAGCCGCTGCAGAGCCACCAGATGAACCACCCGGCACATGACTTAAGTTCCACGGGTTCGCAGTCGCGCCGTAGAATGAGTTTTCACTTGTTGAACCCATGGCGAATTCGTCCATGTTCACTTTACCTAAAGTGACAAGGCCCGCAGCTTTACCTTTCGCTACGACGGTGGCGTCGTAAGGAGAGATAAAGTTATCCAACATTTTTGAGCCCGCAGTGGTTTTAATGCCTTGGGTACAAAAAATGTCTTTGTGTGCAATTGGCACACCTGTCAGTGCAGTTGCTGTGCCTGCTTTAATTGCGGCATCGGCAGCACCGGCTTGTGCAAGCGCTTGTTCTGCTGTCACGGTTACATAAGATTTAACTTGTGTATCCAGTTTTGCAATGCGCTTTAAATAATGTTCAGTCAGTTCGCGAGATGAAAATTTAGCCCCAGCTAAACCCTCAGAGAGTTCACGAATCGATAAGCGATGTAAATCTGTCATGAGAAATGTCTTTACGTTAATTTTTACAAAATAATGGTTTAACTGAATAGAAATTATTCAATCACGCGAGGAACAAGGTACAAACCGTCTTGCACTTGCGGTGCAATGGCTTGATATTCATCACGATGATTGGTTTCTGAAACCACATCTTCACGTAAGGGTTGTGGGTGATCAAATGGGCTTTTAAGCGGTTCAACACCATTGGTGTCGATGCCTTTTAAGGTTTCCATCATGCCTAAAATTTTATTTAGACTTTGAGCATATTCAGCAGATTGCGTATCATCTAGCGACAATCGAGCAAGATTGGCGATTGCTGAAACTGTTTGTGCATTTAAATCTGCAGAATGCTGTGCATCCGATGTAGACATAACATCACCTGAGTCAGTATTAAAAAATTTCAAAATATCGTGCGTTATAATAAGCGATTGACTTGTTCAAATCATCACATTTAGTTAAAGTTGCCACCTTGCGTCCACATAAAGTTTAATCGAGAACGTCTCCGTGATTCTAAAAAGACTAATTGGCTTGTTTTCGCCCGATCTAGCCATTGATTTAGGTACAGCAAATACACTTATTTATGCACCAGGACGAGGCATTATATTAAATGAACCGACAGTTGTGGCAATTCGTCACAGTGGTTCACAAAAAATCGTTGCCGCGGTAGGTCTTGATGCAAAGCAAATGCTGGGCCGTACACCTGCAAATATCTCTGCCATTCGTCCAATGAAGGATGGTGTGATTGCCGATTTTGAAGTGACCGAAACTATGCTGAACCAATTTATTGGTAAAGTACATGAAAAACGTCTGTTCCCACCTGCACCTCGTGTTGTGGTGTGTGTGCCTTGCAAATCAACTTTGGTTGAGCGTCGTGCGATTCGTGAAGCTGTATTTAATGCAGGCGCGCGTGATGTTCGTTTGATTGAAGAACCAATGGCTGCTGCAATTGGTGCAGGTATGCCAGTTGAACAAGCATGCGGTTCAATGGTGGTCGATGTTGGTGGTGGTACAACTGAAATTGCGATCATTTCGCTTCAAGGTTGTGTCTATGCTGACTCACTACGTATTGGTGGTGATGTATTTGATGAACAAATCATTAACTACGTACGTAAAGCACATGGTTGCGTGATTGGTGAAACTACCGCTGAAATTATCAAGAAAGAAGTGGGTATGGCTTTACCAGAAGCTGATGCCAAAGCACTTGAAATTGAAGTTCGCGGCCGTAACCTTGCTGAAGGTGTGCCACGTGCGATCACTGTGACTTCGGACGAAATTACGCAAGCGATTTCTGATCCATTACAAAGTATTGTTTCAGCTGTGAAATCTGCACTTGAGCAAACGCCTCCTGAGCTGTCTTCAGACATCGCTGAGCGCGGTATAGTGTTGACAGGTGGTGGTGCATTACTCCGTAACCTCGATAAACTTCTTGCACAAGAAACAGGCTTACCTGTGGTGGTTGCAGAAGATCCTCTAACGTGCGTCACTCGTGGTGGTGGTAAAGTTTTAGAATTCTTCGATAATCCAAATCACGACATGTTATTTGTAGGCTAATAAAGGAATCGGCGGGTGCAAACAAATCTGTTTTCCAGACAACCGCCATCTTTTCGCTCATTTATCATTGCAGTGATCACATGTTTGGTCGTGCTGTTTTTTAACTGGCGCATGCCACATGTGATTCAACCTGCAAGAGATGTCTTGTATGCCGCTTATAATCCAATTTATGCCGTAGCAAGTTATCCCGTGTTATCGCGAGAGTGGCTGAATCAACAAACCAAGTCTGAAGCTCAATTGCGCCGTGAAAATACCGCGATGCAAGCCGAGTTATTGCAGGCGCAGGTGCGTTTACAAAAATTATCTGAATTATCTGCGGAAAATACACGTTTACGCGGTCTGTTAGATACCCCGTTGATCATCGATGGTCGTATGGAGATTGCAGAAGTCATTGGGACAGATGCCGATCCACTACGTCATATTATTGTGGTAAACCGTGGTGCCAACAGTCAGTTAAAGGTCGGGCAAACCGTGCTCGATGACAAAGGGATTATGGGACAGATTATCAATGTCTATCCGCATAGTAGTCGCGTCATGTTGCTTTCAGATAAAGAACATTCTCTTTCGGTTCGCTTAGAGCGATCTGGAATGCGTGCCATTGTTTCAGGGACTGGAGATTTGGGTCATTTGAAAATGGAATACGTGCCGACCAGTGCCGAAATCAAAGTGGGTGAAAAAGTGTATAGCTCTGGTTTAGGTGAGCATTTTCCAGCAGGTTATCTGGTGGGCACCATTTCAAAAATCAGTCGTCATAATTCAGGCGAGTTTGCTCAAATTGATGTTGTTCCTGCTGCGCAGTTAGCGGGTGGGCATCATGTCGTTGTGTTATTTTCCGATTCTTTAGCGATGGAGCAACCGCATGCCGATCGCTAAACTTCGTGCTGCCAAACAGCGTGATCCCTTATTTCCGATCATTTTTTCAGTGATCATTGCTTCAGTGTTGATGGTTTATCCTTTGTCTTATGCGCTCTCTGGCTGGCGTCCATTGTTTATGATGATGGTGATGCTGTTTTGGGTGCTGTGCCAGCCGACATGGAGCGGGATTTGGTTTGCCTTTGCAGTCGGGATTTTCACCGATTTATTGCTTGATGCACCTTTGGGTTTAAACGCGCTCAGTTTTGTTCTGATTACTTTTGTGTCCCGTTTTTTAACGCGTGAACGTCGGATTATGACCTTTGCCAATATTTGGGTCATCGCCACCTTGGCTGTGGTCGCGCATTTGTTTATTACGTGGATCGCACAAATTATGATTGGGGCACAGTTTTCCCTTGCACGTCATTGGCAACCGCTGTTGAGTAGTGTGCTGACTTTCCCGATGGTCTATTTCATGTTGAAGAAATGGCGCGTTTAATTTTAGCGTCCAGTTCGCCCCGTCGCCGTGAGCTGCTTGAGCAGCTCGGTCTAGTATTTGATATCTATAGTCCAGATATTGATGAATCTGTACAAGCAGGCGAGTCGGTAGCTTATTATGTGGAACGACTGGCATGTGCCAAAGCTGAGGCAGTACAGCTTCAATATCCTGATGCAATTGTGATTGCTGCCGATACCAGTTTAGGAGTCGATCAAGAGATTTTAGGCAAACCTGAATCTAAGCAGCATGCATTTGAAATGTGGGGAAAAATTTCTGGGCGCAAGCATGATGTATATACTGCGGTTTGTGTTCGTACAAATACGCAAATTTCAAGTATAGTAGTTCGTACTGAAGTCGAGTTTCAGCATTTGAGCCCGAATGATATGGAAGCATATTGGGCCACATCCGAACCTCTTGGCAAGGCGGGAGCCTACGCCATACAAGGCATTGCAGCACGTTATATTCCACGCATAGAGGGAAGCTATAGCAATGTCGTGGGGCTACCGTTGCATGAAACGGTACAGTTATTACAGGCAGTTAAGGCACTAAATTAACTGTCTCAAAAGATTTTTTATAATGTTTTGAGTTTGTTATGTCTGACGAGTTATTAATTAACGTCACGCCTATGGAATGTCGCGTCGCGTTAATTGAAAACGGCACGGTCAATGAATTATTTATTGAGCGTACGGTGAAACGTGGTTTAGTAGGCAATATTTATAAAGGTAAAGTGGTGCGCGTTCTTCCAGGAATGCAGGCTGCTTTTGTCGATATTGGACTGTCACGAACTGCTTTTTTACATATTAATGATATGGTTTGGTCACGCAATCAACCCACCCCGAATGTTTTTGAGCTCTTACAGCCGGGACAAATTCTTACTGTTCAAGTCATGAAAGACATGCTGGGAACCAAAGGAGCTCGGCTTTCAACCGATCTTTCCATTCCTTCTCGCTATTTAGTGATGATGCCTTATGGCAATCATACGGGTGTTTCTCAACGCATTGAATCTGAAGCTGAGCGTGATCGTTTACGTTCGATGATTGAGCGTATTCAAGCGGAACATAAACTTCCGGGTTCAGTGATTGTTCGTACCGCCGCTGATGGGATTGCGGAAGCTGCTATTGCACAAGATATGGCTTATTTGGCAAAACTTTGGGAATTTATTCAGCGCAAGCAAATCAGTATAGCGGTGCCATCATTAATTTTTGAAGAACTGCCTTTACCCCAGCGTATTATTCGCGATCTTGCGAGTGAAAAGACCGCTAAAATTTCAGTCGACTCACGTGAAATTCATGGCAAGCTCCAAGAGTTCGTAGAAGAATTTGTCCCGAATATTAAAGAACGCCTCATTCATTATCCGGGTGAGCGCCCAATTTTTGATTTGTATAATGTCGAAGAAGACATTCAAAGAGCATTGCAGACGCGTGTTGCGTTGAAGTCCGGTGGTTATTTGATGATTGACCAGACTGAAGCTATGACGACTATTGATGTCAATACAGGCTCATATGTGGGTGGTCGCTCTTTAGAAGACACCGTGTTTAAAACCAATATGGAAGCGACACAGGTCATTGCGCGTCAGCTGAGACTACGCAATTTAGGCGGTATTATTATTATCGACTTTATTGACATGCAAGAGCAGGAGCATCGAACTGAGGTCATGACTCAGTTTGAACGGATGCTTGAGCAGGACCATGCAAAAACCAAAATTACACAGGTTTCTGAGTTAGGTTTAGTCGAAATGACACGTAAACGTACGCGTGAATCATTAGAGCACTTATTATGTGAATCTTGCCCGACCTGTCAGGGACGGGGTTATGTGAAAACAGCTGAGTCTGTATGTTACGAAATCTTTCGAGAAATCATGAGATATACACGTGCGTATCAATCTCAGACTGGCTTTACTGTCGTTGCGCATCCATCAGTGATTGACCGCTTGTTAACTGCAGAAGCCCCAGCAGTCGCTGATTTAGAGCATTTCATTGGTCGTGTGATTAAATTTCAGGTGGAAAATTTATATACGCAAGAGCAATACGATATCATTCTGAGCTGAAATTGTAACAATATATAGTTAAATAGTTGTTACAACTGAAATTTTACTTTCGATCTTAGATTTTTAATACTAGAAACACGGAAATAGCCAAAGCTTATTCTCCCAAATAGGTTTAGCAAATGAGGTGTGATATGGGTGTTAGAGAAGCAATTATTCAACCTAGTTTGAAACATTTATTAGATGCGAAAGTAACGCATAATGCGTATATCGTGGATGATCAGGGTAAAGAAGTACAAATTACAACTGCTATGATTCGTACTGCGTGTCATCAATTATTAAAACAATGTCGTAGCATTAAAAACTAAGGGGCTTATCGAAGCCCCTTAGTTTTATTGATTATTCTTGTATTTCTGATTCGTTTTTTTGCGGCATCAACTGACCGCTTGCAACTTTGGGCCTTCGACGCCCACAATCGCTTCAAAGCGTTGAATCTCTTCTTCTAAGTGTGTGAGTAGATTCTGCATCTTCGGCAGCGCATTTCGACAAGCCGTCAAACCAACTTCAAGTTTATCTAAATAACTGGTCATGGTGATGTTGAGTGCCTGACCATCTAAAATGATTGAGGCAGGGTATAGCGCATCGAGTCGTGCCCCGTTCCAATACAATGGTTCACGTGGGCCAGGAACATTCGAAATTACCAGATTAAACGCTTGGCGCTTAGGCAGTAAGCCTGAGGCAATATTGAGACCAGCAGCACTATAAACAAACGCACTATAGTTCAAAATTTGGTTTGAGTTCATGCGTTTGAACTTTTCTTTGGCATTTTGCACACTACGACGAACAATTGCGAGGCGCTCTAGTGGATCTTCTTTATGCGTGCCTAAATTTGCCAGAATCATGGTGATACGATTCGACATAGACGAATCATCATCGCGAACAGAGGCAGGTACCATGGCAATTAAAGGCTTTTTAGGAAGTGCGTCTTGGGACAATAAATATTCACGCAAGGCACCTGAACAAATCGCCAGTACGATGTCATTAATCGTGACACCCAAACTTTTAGAAATATGACGTAAACGGTCAAACTCAAAAGACTGTGCTGCAAAACGGCGGGAGGAGCTAACCCGCTGGTTCAGAATAGAGCTGGGTGCTTGGAAGCTTGAAACATAATCAGGATTACGTCCCATATCTTTCATGACGGTTTGTGACAATTCATACATGACACGTGGTGTTGACCCAAGCTGGCCCATTACGCCATTCATTATTTTCTTAAAGCGGCTAACATTCGGTTCTTTTAAACGCTTCGCACGAGGGCCTTCAACACACCAAGGTGGCACAATACTCTTTGCGTTTGGATTTTGTGATAATGATTTTTCCACCAAACGCATACCCGCAATACCATCCACCATCGCATGGTGAATTTTGAAGTACATCGCAAAACGATTCCCTTCAATCCCTTCAATAATATGACAGGTCCATAACGGTTTAGCACGGTCAATTAAACTACTGTGTTCTTGTGAAATATAGGTGAGCAGTTCAAGAATACGCCCCGGTTGTGGGAGTGCGATATGACGAAAATGGTGATCAAGATCAAACTCTTCATCTTCATCCCAAAATAAGCCGTTGAGTTTGTTGTTAAATGGAGGAATAGGAATAGATTTGGAGTTACGAATATCTGCAACTAAATTTTGAATGAAGCTGGCAGGTGCATTTTCCGGGATTTGGAATAAGAATAATCCACCGACATGCATGGGTTGCTGGCGTTTTTCAAGTGATAAAAAAATAAAGTCAATCGGATGTAATGGACGCATAGTCTGGATTGCCTCACTGCAATATCTGACCGCTCCTATATGAGCAATCTTGTTAGAATTATAGAACTTAAAGCTAGTATATCGATTTTTTTTAACAATGGGAGCGCTTTGTGTGTATCCATTGGTTGCGAAAAAACCACTGCTTTGCAGTGGTTTTGATCTTTACTTTTTCAAATTACCTGCATGTAGGCCACATTCTTTGTGTGTCGCTTCCTCCCACCACCAACGTCCTTCACGTTCATGTTGGTTTGGTAACACTGGACGCGTACATGGTTCACAGCCAATAGAAATAAAACCGCGCTCATGCAATGGATTATAAGGCACTTCCATCATGCGAATGTAGCTCCACACATCGGCACTGGACCAGTTGGCAAGAGGATTGTATTTAATCAATTGTTTGCCTTCGCCTGAAAAGCCTGCATCTGCTTGAACAACTGGAATCTCAGTTCGTGTGCCTGGGCTTTGGTCTTTACGTTGACCCGTAATCCAACCATCTAAAGTGGCTAATTTTTTACGTAAAGGCTGAACTTTACGGATACCACAACACTCTTTATGATCATCTTGATAAAAGCTGAATAAACCTTTTTCATTGACCAATTGTTGAACGGCATTTGCTTCAGGGAAGCAAATTTCGATATTAATGTTGTAGTGTTTACGCACAGTTTCGATAAATTGATAGGTTTCTGCATGTAAACGTCCTGTGTCTAAGCTAAAGACACGAAAAGGTTTACCTAAGTTAGCAGCCATATCAATAAGTACGACATCTTCTGCACCTGAAAACGAGATGGCAATTTCGCCAGTTTGATTTAGTGCAAGTGCTAAAATTTCACTTGGAGATTTATCGGCATATTCAGCTGCGAGAGCATCAACAAGATCAATAGTTGGAATGGTTGTCATGAGTATCCTGGCAATAGGCTTGGAATCTAACAAGACCTATATTACGTTATTTGCTGCGTATTTTAATAGAGTTGAAATAAACCACTTATCACTAAAAAATAAATGCTTATGAAAAAAATAGATTTAAAAAACAGCAATGCATTAGACAAATATTAAGCTATGATAGTTCAAAATTTTTCCACGTAAATAAAAGGGAGTATTCATGGAAGTTGTTTGCCTTGATCTAGAAGGGGTGTTAGTTCCAGAGATTTGGATTAACTTTGCTAAAAAAACAGGCATTAAAGCGCTTGAAGCAACCACACGTGATATTCCTGATTATGATGTGCTCATGACACAGCGTTTGAATATATTAAAAGAACATGGTTTAGGCTTAAATGATATTCAAGAAGTGATTGCTGAAATGGGACCATTTCCAGGTGCAAAAGAATTTGTTGAATGGTTACGTACACACTTTCAACTGATTATTTTATCAGATACTTTCTATGAGTTTGCGCATCCTTTAATGAAACAACTGGGCTGGCCAACGATTTTTTGCCATAAGTTAGAAACTGATGAAAAGGGTATGATTACAGCGTATAAGCTGCGCCAACCTGACCAAAAACGTGAAGCAGTTAAAGGATTGCATGGGCTAAATTATCGTGTGATCGCCGCAGGTGATTCTTATAATGACACCACTATGTTAGGTGAAGCAGATAAAGGCTTTTTATTTGATGCACCAGAAAATGTGATTAAAGAATTCCCACAATTCCCTGCAATTCATGGTTATGAAGCTTTAAAAGAGGCAATTCGTAATGCTTCAGTTCGTGATATTCCTGCTTAAGGATAAATAACCAATATCCACCAAAACAAAAAAGGCGCATCTAAATAGATACGCCTTTTTTATTGGATATGATGCTACGGTTTAGAATTTATAACCGATATTTAACCCATAAGCGATCGCATCATTGTTGGTGAATTTTCCGGCATTTGAATGAGCACCTGTTACAGCATCAGCATCGCCTAACCAGAAGTACTTCACGCCAGCGCCAATAAAGTAGTTTTCTGCTGGCGAAAAACGAACACCTGTACCCACACTCCAAAAACCTTCTGTTGGGCCAAGTGTTGTCACTGGGTTACCTGCACCAGAATCCCAACCTACTGATACATTGCCGCCCCAACGTTCGTTAAATTTGCGGCCTACACCAACAGTTGCGGAGATTTGATCTTCTTTATAGTCAATCAGGTTAAAGCCATTCGGTTTGTCCGCTACAAGACCTGATTGACCTAAAATTTGTGAAAGCTTAGCAAAGTTATATGGTTGAACTTTAAAGTTTGACCAATCGACCCAGCGTACATTTGCGAAAGCAACGGTATTGGCCATAATTCCCGTCTGAAAATCAACATTGACAGATTGTGGTGTAGTTAACTTAGTTTCACCTGAAGAGGCATTTAAAGCTGTCATAATTGGATTGAGGGCACTAGCAGGGCCTGTGATAAAACCAGCAGCACCGAAGTTTTCATCAGCAGTCATTTTATGATCAATTTCAGAGCGATAAGTTACCGATGCCTTAAGGGCGATTTCTGGAATTTGATATGCAACACCTGCTAACCAACCTACAGATTCATCTTCGCCAGTTCTAAAGTCGTAACCATTGAATACACTATAAGTTGTACCGCGAAGTAAAACTGTACCATCTACAGTTTGGTATACCGCACCTGCATAAAGATTCCAGTTTTCGTTCGGTTGATATCCAAAAAGTAAATTCAAGTTTTGAGTATCAACAGTAACAGATGTCCCACCTTGGAATGGAACTGGGCGGTTTTCTACAAAAGTGCTATTACCCGAGTATTCTGCGTCCGCACCGAAAGGTTGATCGTAAATAAGACCAACAGAGAAATGATCCGTTGCTTGAATTTTTAGAGCAGCGTGAGGGAAGTAGTAGTCACTTGCCATGTCACCCGTTTGGTTGCCACTTGTATCTTTTCCTTTTACTTCAGGGTCAAGGATTGAAATACCCGCTTCAAAATAATTGCCGGGTTGAAGAAACGCAGCAATAGATTGGCCTGAGCGATCAAGACCTGCAGCAAATACTGAAGTTGTTGGAATTAAGCTGAGCAAAATAGCTGAGCGAAGAGCTGTAAGCTTCATAGGGAACATTCCTTGTTGTAGCTTTATGTAAGTGATTGGCACGGAAAGTAACATAAATACAAAAAGAGTAAATGCTCAACTACGGCTGTAAAATGAACTGAAAAGTTAAAAAATGTACTTGTATAGAGTAAAAACACTAAAAAAAAATATTAATTTTATGATTTATAAGGATTTATTTTATGAGTAGATAGAAGGTGGAAAAAGATTATTAGAAAAGTTTAAGTGTTGTTTTGTTAGTCAAATGAATCACAATTGTATAGCAATAACAAAAGATTCCATTTTAAAAAATGAAAAAACCATCTTTACAGATGGTTTTTTCAATATCAATAATTAGAACTTGTAGCCCATTTTTAGACCGTATGCGATTGCATGGTTATCTTTGAATTCTGCTACATAACCTGCTGTATCAAACTGAGCGCCAGTTTGGGCTTTAGCATCACCTAACCAGAAGTATTTCACGCCGCCAGCAATGAAGGTTTGTGGGGTTGGGCTAAACTGAGCACCTAAACCAAGATTCCAGTAACCTTCTGTTGGACCAAGAGTTGTCACTGGGTTACCAGCACCAGAATCCCAACCTACAGAAACGTTACCTGCCCATTGATCATTTAATTTACGACCTACACCGATGTTTGCTGACCATTGGTCATCAGTATAAGCAACTAGATCAAAGCCATTTGGTTTGCCAACAGATGGTCCAGCAACCTCTGAAGCCACTCCGAACGCATAAGGACGGATTGAGAAATCTTTCCAATTTACCCAGCGCACATTCGCAAATGCGACAGTATTTGCCATAATACCTGTTTGGAAATCAAGGTTAACAGATTGAGGCGTGGTGATTTCTGTTTGGCCTAAGCCATTATTCATATTAATAACAGTACCGACATTTTGACCAAGTCCTGCAATAGAACTCTCATTAACGGTAGTTTTATGATCAATTTCAGAACGGTAGGTAACGGATGCTTTTAGTGCAATTTCTGGAATTTGATATGCAGCACCAGCTAACCAGCCAACATCGCCAGTTTCTTTAATACTGGCATTATATCCACCAAAGTTGCTATTTCCACCATATGCTAAACCACGAAGTTGAACATCACCTTCAATTGTTTGATAAACAGGACCAGCATAAAAATTAAAATTTTCAGTTGGTTGATAACCAAATATCATTGAAATACTTTGGGATTTTACTTCAACTTCCGTTGTCTCAGTGCCATTATGAAATAAACCTACACCGCCAGCTGCAGCTGAAACTGTATCAGAGAGAGAATATGTAGCATCAGCACCAAAAGGTTGATCGTACAGTAGACCAAAAGAAAAATTGTCAGTCAGTTGAAGTTTTAATGCTGCGCTTGGAAAGTAATAATCATCGCCCATATCACCAAGATTTGTATTTTGTAAACCAATCGCACTTGGTGGTGCTGCGTTTGGTGAATATCCATTACGTACTTTACCAGAAACGTTTGGATCTAATATAGAAATACCTGCTTCAAAGTAGTTACCAGGCTGTAAGAATGCAGAGATTGACTGGCCTGAACGATCTAGAGCAGCGGCAAATGCCCCAGTCATTGGTACAGTTGCTAAAATCATCGCTGTCGTTAATGTCTTTAATTTCATTCTACGTCTTTCCTTGAGGTGCAAATGCAAATGTTTGTTGCTCATTTTGTGTTTATGTTTTTTGGCTTTTGGAGAAGTCGGTTAACCGAAATCATTTGTTACTCCGTGTCACAAAAATAGCACAATTAAAATAAGAGTAAATGCTCTAGATATAACTAATCAGTTCAAAAAGTAATCATAATAGAGTTTTTATACTAAAAAAACACGTTTTTATAACTTAAGTTAATGAAAAATATAAATATATAATTTGAAATATAAAATTTATTTTTTGGTTAAAAATTACTCAATTAAGTGTGGAAATAAATCCTTTTTGTGATGTTTATCACTGTTTTTCTTTGCTGTTTTATAATACAAAACCATATTTTGTAGATCATTTGTCGATTATTCTTTTTTAGAAGATCAAGTATTGTTTTTTACATGATTAATATCATCCGCAGCCGAAGTGATAATTGTTGCGGTTATATTGCGTTGTGTTATAAAAAACATATAGATTTGAATCAAATGTTAAGAACAAAAATCTTTAGTTTTAAATATAGATGAATGAAGATAGGTGGTCATTAAGCGGTGTAATCAGCACTTAATCTTGGCTTAAATTAAGCTGTAGTTTTTTATACCGTTAAAAGCATAATTTATTAAAAAAGTTAGAGTTTTAGTTCGCTATCGCTCTACTGTGAACCATAAATGATTAGAAGGATGCGATAAGTACATGAATAATTTTTCTTTCAATCCTAGAGCAATAAAAGGCTTACTTCTTCTTAGCATTTTGGGAGGATTAGGAGCTTCTCAGGCTTATGCCGACGATGGTGCAGATTTGGCCCAACAGTTATCAAATCCTGTCGCGAACTTGGTTAGTGTGCCATTTCAGTTAAATTATGATGAAAACATTGGTGCGGCTGAAAATATAGAACGTTATCAACTCAATATTCAGCCTGTTATCCCGATTGAATTAAATGAAAATTGGAATTTGATCTCTCGTACTGTATTACCCGTAAATTATCAATTTTATAATGAAGGGGGGCGTGATGATGATTGGGGCGTGGGTGATATTGTACAAAGCTTATTCTTTTCTCCCTCAAAAACATCGGACAGTGGGGTTACATGGGGTGTAGGTCCTGCCTTTCTATTTCCAACTGCTTCTGAAAAAGCCTTGGGTGCAGATCAATACGGTGCTGGCCCAACTTTTGTCGTTTTGAAGCAAAGTCACGGTTAGACATTTGGGGCATTGGCAAACCATATTTGGGAAGTAGAGCATGAAGATGATGTTGAGGCGATCAGTAGTACCTTTGTGCAACCTTTTATTAGTTACACTTATCCAAATAGTACGACGGTGGCATTGAATACTGAAACGACATATGACTGGAATGCAGAAGAAGCCACAGTTCCTGTCAACTTGACTGTGACCAAAGTGATTCGCCTAAATGGTCAGGCGATTAGTGTGGGTGGTGGTGCTCGATATTGGGTTGATGATACTGACGGCAGCCCGAAAGGTTGGGGGGCGCGTTTGGTTGCATCCTTTGTTTTCTCGAAATAATCAATTGAGTCTGTATTGATTAGAGCGACATTCAACGGATTTAAACTATATGCTTGAATCCGTTGGGTACTTTTTATTTAACAAGGTCACAAAACCAGAAGTCAGACAATATGGCTTCGACTTTTGTCTTTTAATTCGGTTGGGGGAACACCAAACCAACTTTTAAAGTTGCGACTAAAAATAGATAACTCTGCATAGCCCAACTGTAGCGCTATATCCGTCAAATTCACATTGCCTGCATCAAGCATACGAAGCGCTTCTTTTTTTCGGACATTTTCGAGTATATCTCGATAGGTTGTTCCTTGCATTTTTAAAGCGCGCTGAAGCTTTTTCGGATGCATGCCCATACATAGCGCGATATTTTCAATGCTACAGTCTCCTGTCGCCATCAGCATGCGGACTGAACTCTCTATCAGTGCGGTATTGTCTTCAGTTTTGGTGCTGCTTTGTGTTTCAAGCTGCTGTACGATCAGTTGATTGATGGCATCTTCATTAAAATTATAGGGTTTATAGCTTAAAAAGCTTGCAGGAAAATAAAGTGCATCTTCATCGGTTTCAAACTCTACCTGACATGAAAAATGAGCTTGGAAAGTTTGGGCACCTTTTTGTGGTGCTTTTTGCTTGAAGCAAATTTTTTCTGCATGCCACTGTGGGCCAATCAAATCTTTTAAAATATTCGCGACAAGGCAAATGGCCAGTTGTGATTTTTGTGGTACATCGGTGTTGTATTCACTTAAACGCACAAAGTTCAGCTTACAGAGTAGAGCATTATGTTGCGAGACGTGGAAGACAATGCCTTCAGCATGTAAATAGACATATTTTTGCGCCACGCTTAAGGCTTCAAGTATGGTCGTTTGTCGGGACATATAGACGCCAATTAAACCGATTGTGCTAATATTTTGGAGTGCACCGAGTTTTAAACCGAAGCAATCATCCTGACAAGCTAAGGCCGCTTTTTCCAATAAATTTAAATAATGATCATAATGAATAAATGAATCTGGATCACGGAGTAAAGCAGGTAAAATCCCGATCTCTTTCAAGATTTCTATAGGGTTTATGCCATAACTACGGACTAAGTCTTCAAAACCGCCGAGGCTGGCTGTACGAATATAACTTCCCATTACAACATTCCATGTTGTCCTAAAAGATCAATTTAGTGTCCTAAAAAGTCAAGCATAATTCAAGTCATTTGTTAAAGTAGGATAAGAGATTGTCTCAACCAACATAGAAAATAAGTATTGAATCACCATTTTTAACCGTGAAAGGAAAAGCATATGCAACTTACGGTTCAGTCTCATATCGAGCAAACAGTGATAGAACAGACATTACACGATTGTTTTCAATTACAGCGCAAAAGCTTTCATGACCAAGGCATTGAAACGATTGTACAGCGCAAGCAACATTTACTGAATTTAAAAGCACTGATTAACGATCACCGTGAAGCAATTATTGACGCCCTGAATCGTGATTATGGCAATCGTTCACGTCATGAAACCTTATTGGCAGAAATTATTACTGTCACGGATGACATTAACGGTAGCATCAAACATTTGAAGCAATGGACCAAAGTACAAAAACGACATGTCGATCATAGCCTGTATTTTGGTGCAAAAAACCGTGTGATTCCGCAGCCGCTGGGCGTGATTGGAATTATTGTGCCGTGGAATTTCCCCATCAATTTGATGTTTTCACAGTTGTCAGCCGTGTTTGCTGCGGGAAATACCGCTATGGTTAAAATGTCTGAAAATTCAAGACATTTGGCTGAATTGCTGATGGAGTTAAGTCCAAAATACTTCAAAGCGGAAAAATTACAGATTTTCGATGAGACTGGTGAAGTGGGCATCGCGTTTTCAAAACTACCGTTTGATCACTTGATGTTTACTGGCTCTGGCGCGACAGGGCGTAAAGTCATGGCTGCTGCAGCACAGAACTTGACGCCAGTGACTTTGGAGCTGGGTGGTAAATCTCCTGCAGTGATTGACCCTGAATACCCGATTGAGAAAGCTGTAGAACGCATTATGTTTGTGAAACAGTTTAATGCGGGACAAATTTGTACCAATGTCGATTATTTATTTGTGCATGAGTCGAAGTTACAAGCATTTATTCAAGCCGCGGCAGCGTGGGTTCAGGAACATGTGCCTGATATTCATAGCAAAGATTATACTTCTGTGATTGATGAGCGTGCATTTCAGCGCTTAGTGCATAGCTTGGCAGACGCAGAAGCTAAAGGGGCCAGTTTGATTAATTTAAATCAGCAAGAGCCTGATGCTGCGACACGAAAATTTCCACTGACTTTGGTGTTGAACAGTAATGATGAGATGGAAATTGATACGCGTGAAACCTTTGGCCCGATCTTGATGGTCAAAACCTACCAAAAGCCTGAAGATGTGGTTGACTATATTGTGCAGCGTGATCGTCCATTGGCCTTTTATCCATTTAGCAATAATAAAAGCTTAGTCGAATTTTATATCAGCCGAGTTATGTCGGGCGGGGTTTCGGTCAATGATGCCTTATTTCATGTTGGGCAGCATGACTTACCCTTTGGTGGGGTCGGCCCCAGTGGCATGGGGCACTATCATGGTTATGAAGGCTTTTTGACTTTTTCTAAAATGCGCCCTGTGTTTTATCAGGCGGGTTTTTCAAGTTTGAAGTTTCTCGCGCCACCGTATGGGAAATTTGCTAATTGGCTGTTGAATTTATTGATTCGCATGAAGTCATAAGCGCTTAAATTTTAAAACCTCAACATCACTTTTCACTTCAAGATGGATATTTTGAAGTGAAGGGGTTGGTGTATTTAAAAACAGAAAAATAAAACTATTAAAGGAGTTAATAGGATGAATAATAAAGATTTTGATTTTGATCAAATCGTGATTGGCTCAGGCTTTGGTGGATCGGTCAGTGCTTTACGCCTCAGTGAAAAAGGCTATAAAGTCCTGATTTTGGAGAAAGGCTTACGCCGTGAAGACAAGGATTTTCCAACTACAAATTTAGACACCAAAAACTATTTGTGGCGGCCTGAACTGGGATTCAGAGGTACGATGCAATTTACTTTCACTAGTAAAACCACCATTTTGCATGGGGTAGGCGTTGGTGGGGGGTCACAAATTTATGCCAATGTACACTTAATTCCACCTGATGCTGTTTTTGAGTCTGAGGCGTGGACCAAGATTCGTAAAGACTGGAAAGAAACCTTAAAGCCGTTTTATGGTCTCGCTCAACGTATGTTGGGTACAGCGAATAATACTTATACCAATATTGCAGATGACACGTTAAAAGAAGTTGCGAGTGAAATTGGATATGCAGACTCTTTTAAAACGGTCAACACAGGGGTATTCTTTTCGCAAGCAGCTGGTCAGGAAGGTCAATTAGCGAAAGACCCGTATTTCAATGGAGAAGGGCCAGATCGTAACTCATGTATTTATTGTGGCAGTTGTATGTTGGGCTGTCGTAATAATGCCAAAAACACCCTCATGAAAAATTACCTGTATTTTGCTGAGCGTAATGGCGTTGAAATTCGTCCAAGCTCTGAAGTCATCAAAATTATACCCTTGAGTGAGGATGGTGGTGAAGGCTATGAAATCATCATCAAAGAAACTTTAGGCAAGAATGTTCGTCAGTATAGTTTGCGCAGTCGTGGGGTGGTGTTATCTGCAGGGGTGATGGGTACTGTACCGATGTTGTTAAAAATGCGGGATCAGTATAAGACTTTACCCAATATTTCTTCATTGCTGGGACAGGAAGTTCGGACGAATTCGGAAACCCTGACCACAGTGAACAACACAGGGAAAAAACTGGATGATGGGGTGGCAATCAGCTCTTTTATTTCGGTCGATGCAGATACCAATATTGAGGTCACGCGTTTTCCTGAAGGTGCAGATGCTTCATGGATTTATATTCCATATGTGCCGATGGTGACTGGTCAGGGCTTTATGCGCTTTATGAAGTTTGTGTTCAATACACTGTTGCATCCCTTAAAAACCTTTAAAGTACTACGCTATAAGGGTAAAGCTAAAGATTCGATCATTTTATTGGTGATGCAGAAATCTGAAGCGTTCATTCATTTTGAATGGCGTAGAAAGTGGTATCGACTGTTCCAGAATAGTATCACTGCCGTGCAAAAAGAAGGGGACACGCCACTCACCGTTTCATTCCCTGCGGCTGAAGAAGCCACTAAAATGATTGCACAAAAGTTGGGTGGAGAACCGGGTTCTGCACTTACTGAAATTCTACTGGGAACGCCAACGACAGCACATATTATGAGTGGCGTTGCGATGGGTAATGACCGTAACAATGGTGTGGTGGACTTCACCGGTCAAGTCTTTGGTTATCAAAATTTACGCGTATTAGATGGTTCGATTGTACCTGGAAATTTAGGTGTGAATCCCTCACTGACCATTACCGCACTGTCTGAATTTGCGATGAGTCAAATCCCAGTGTTCTCCGCAGAGCGGGCAGCAAAGATTCAGCGTATCGAATTTAGTCAGCCTTTGGACGGACAGGTGTCTGACTTGAAGGGTACTGGTGATTTAGCCAGTGCATTAAGTAATGCTTAAAAAAGTGGATATGGTTTGGGCTGGTGATGGTGCCTAATACGGCAAATTTGACATCCGAAGCAATACAATCTTGAGATCATTATCCCTCTAACGCTGTATGACAGTGTTAGAGGGCGTTGCTGATTTGATGGGCTATAATTCAGAAATTCCTAAGCTAAGAAGAGAGCAAAAGCTGTCTTACCTTTTTTACCGATCAATGAGTAATTGGCGGGCATTACTGAGTCTATTCGTAAACCCAAAAGCCATAGTTTATTTTTTCTTGTTATAAAATATGACTAGTAAAATCAAAATAATAACTAAGATCAAAGTAATCATGACTGTTTCCATAGTTTGACCTCTAAATCTTGGATTTTATCTAATTTTAACATGCTCATTCGATCACTATATATTCAAAAAAGATCATTTTTCGTTCTTTAAATATGGAATTGCATATATATGTTTATTCGTATATAAGTATATTCAAAGATTCGATTGAGTTTGAGCAAATGACTGCTACTCCAAAAGTTAAGATTTATCATAACCCTGAATGTGGTACATCACGTAATACATTGGCATTAATTCGTAATGCCAATATTGAACCTGAAGTGATTGAGTACCTTGTAACACCTCCATCTAAAAATGAACTAATTCAAATGATCGCGGATGCAGGTTTAACGGTGAGAGAAGCGATTCGTAAGAATGTTGATCCTTATCGTGATCTCGAGTTGGGCCGTGAGGACTGGACGGATGAACAGCTTTTAGATTTTATGCTGCAGCATCCAATTTTGATTAACCGTCCATTCGTAGTCACTGAATTAGGAACTCGTTTAAGTCGTCCGTCAGAATTGGTTTTAGAAATTCTGCCACTCCCACAAAAGGGTGCTTTTAGTAAAGAAGACGGTGAACAAGTGTTGGATGCAAATGGGCAGCGATTAAAATAAATATGTACTGGGTATCTGTGAGTATTGTTATATCCAGAAGTATGAGTGAGTGAAAGTATGGATCAAATCAATTTTTTTAAATGTTTAGCGGATCAAACGCGATTCAACATTGTGATGTTGGTTGTGGTTAATCATGAGCAGTGTGTCTGTGATTTGACTGAAAAATTACAACTTAGCCAACCTAAGATTTCGCGGCACTTAGCTTTACTGCGCTCTTCAGGTCTTTTACAAGATCGACGTCAAGGGCAATGGGTTTATTACAGTCTCAATCCCAATTTACCCACTTGGTGCGTAGACGTACTTAACACCCTTAACAATACCGATATACAGCCAAAAGTTGCACCATCCTTTCAGCAAATCAATAGTTATTGCGAGTAGTAAAATATGAAATTTCTTTTTTTATGTACTGGAAATAGTTGCCGTAGCATCCTGTCAGAAGTGCTGTTTAATAGTCGTGCGCCTGAAGGGTGGAAAGCTTACAGTGCAGGTAGCAAACCATCTGGACAGGTGCATCCATTGACCATTGAAACTCTGGAAAACTTAGGTCTTTCAACTGAAGGTTTGTGGAGTAAAACGATTGATGACTGCGAACAATACCAACCTGACGTTGTGATTACCGTCTGTGATTCGGCAGCTCAAGAAGCATGCCCGCTGTATTTAGGTGGTGCAATTAAAGCACATTGGGGTTTGGTCGATCCTTCACATTTGGATTTACCGAAAGAAGAAAAGCTCAAAGCATTCCAAGTCACTGTTGATCATATCAACCGTCGCTTAGACGCTTTATTGGCACTCGATACAGCGCATATGTCTCGCCCAGATTTGATTGCCGCAATCAATCAAATTTCGCATATTGAATGAGAACATCATGGCTCAACAAAGATTATCCTTTTTAGATCGTAACCTCACGCTATGGATTTTTATTGCTATGGCGTTGGGGATTGCGATAGGTGTGTTCTTTCCACAAGCTTCAGTGGCTTTGGATAAAATGAGTGTGGATTCTGTCAATATCCCAATTGCGATTGGTTTGATTCTGATGATGTATCCACCATTAGCCAAAGTGGACTATGCAGCTTTGCCACAGGTGTTTAAAGATAAGAAAACGCTGACCCTATCCTTAGTACAAAACTGGCTCATCGCACCTGTTCTGATGTTTGCATTAGCCATCATTTTTCTACACAGCTATCCTGAATACATGACAGGCTTAATCTTGATAGGACTGGCTCGTTGTATTGCCATGGTCTTGGTTTGGAATGGTTTAGCCTGTGGTGATAATCAATATGTCGCAGCATTGGTCGCTTTTAACAGTATCTTTCAGATTTTGTTTTTTAGTACTTATGCTTGGTTATTCTTGACGTTCTTACCGCCTTATTTTGGCGTTGCAGGGCAAGTGATCAATGTTGATTTTTGGACCATTACCCATGCTGTTTTGGTTTATCTCGGTATTCCGTTTTTATTAGGTTTCTTAACGCGCTTAATTTTGGTGAAACAAAAAGGCGTGGAGTGGTATCAAACCAAGTTTATTCCGAAAATCAGTCCTCTAAGTTTGATTGCTTTGCTGTTCACGATTTTGGCTATGTTTAGCCTAAAAGGTGGTGATGTTGTAAGCCTGCCAATGGATGTTTTACGAATTGCGATTCCTTTAACAATTTACTTTGTATTGATGTTCTTTATTAGCTTCTTTATGAGCAAATGGATGGGCAATGATTATCCGAAGACAGCAGCAATCTCTTTTACTGCGGCTGGAAACAACTTTGAATTAGCACTTGCCGTTGCAATCGCCACATTCGGTTTAGCTTCGCCAGTCGCTTTTACAACGGTGATCGGACCATTGGTTGAAGTGCCTGTGCTGATTGCTTTGGTGAGCGTGTCATTGTGGTTAAGAATGAAATACTTTAAAGAGGCCTAACGCTATGAATCTCCCAAATGTAGATATGAATCTTCTCGATCAACCTACTTTAGAAAAAGTACAGGCTAAAGAGGTGAATCATCCACCGCGTATTTTGCTGCTGTATGGCTCAAACCGTGAGCGTTCATATAGCCGATTGGCGGTGATGGAAGCAGGACGTATTTTGGAGCAGTTTGGTGCTGAAGTAAAAATCTTCCATCCTAAAGGTTTACCCTTGCCTGAAGATGCGGATACTGAGCATCTAAAGGTTAAAGAATTGCATGATTTACTCGCTTGGGCAGAAGGTATGGTGTGGTGTTCACCTGAACGTCATGGCTCAATGAGTTCAATCTTTAAGTCACAAATTGACTGGATACCTCTAGCGGGTGGTGCGATTCGTGCAACGCAAGGCAAGACTTTAGCCTTGATGCAGGTCAGTGGTGGTTCGCAGTCTTTTAACAGCTTAAACCAGATGCGTATTTTAGGCCGCTGGATGCGCATGATCACCATTCCAAACCAATCGTCTATTCCCAAAGCTTTTTTAGAGTTTGAAGAAGATGGACGAATGAAACCTTCAGCCTTTTATGATCGAATTGTCGATGTTATGGAGGAGCTGTATAAATTCACGCTACTGACGCGTGGGCAAAGTCAGTACCTTACAGACCGCTATTCAGAGCGAAAAGAGTCGGCAGAAGAATTATCTAAGCGTGTCAATCAACGGAGTTTATAAACTCTAGATGATCAAAGATGTTGAAAAGTAGCTTGTGTAATTGAAAAGTCCAATTACAGATTTGATCAGTTTTTAAAAGTCACTTAGTTTGTTGAATAGACTGGGCTTTTTTAATTATGAATATGGCTTCACTATAATCAAGAGGAGAGATGCTTTGGCACAACTACAAGCACAAGTCGATGTGGTTATTATTGGTGGTGGTCAGTCGGCACTTGCTACAGCTTATTTTCTCAAACGTAAAAAAGTTCCATTTGTGATTTTAGATGATCAATCGCAGGCGGGCGGTGCATGGCTGCATGCTTGGCAGTCGCTACATCTTTTTTCACCGCATACATGGAGTTCGTTGTCGGGTTGGATGATGCCAACGACTGAACACACCTACCCAACGCGAAATGAAGTGATCGAGTATTTGTTGGCATACGAGCAACGCTATCAATTTCCGACCATTCGGCCAGTCCATGTCGATCATATTGAACAAAAAGATGGCTATTTAGATGTGTATGCTGGCGAACAATATTGGCGAGCTAAAGCGGTGGTCAGTGCTACAGGAACATGGAGTCAACCTTATATTCCACATTATGAAGGACATGAGCGATTTGAAGGGATACAAATACATTCAGCTCATTACGTAAATCCAGAGCCTTTCATCAATAAAAAAGTGATCGTGGTTGGAGGTGGTAACTCAGGCGCACAAATTCTTGCCGAAGTTTCAAAAGTGGCAGAAACGACTTGGGTCACGACGACAGCACCAGCATTTTTATCGGATGATGTGGATGGGCGAGTCTTGTTTCTTCGTGCAACGGAGCGTTTAAAAGCACAACAGGAAGGTCGGAGTTTGGAACAACTCGCAGGTGGATTTGGAGATATTGTCATGATTGACAGTGTCAAAGAGGCAAGAACACGAGGAGTTTTGCACAGTCGAGAGCCTTTTGTCGCATTTGCTGAGCATTCAGTTGTTTGGGCTGATGGTTCAACACAAGCGGTAGATGCTGTCATTTGGTGTACAGGATTTAACCCTGCACTTAATCATTTAAGAGATCTTGGTGTGGTAGAACCTGATCAAACGGTTGCTGTCCATAATGGGCGTTCAATGAAAGTAAATAACTTATGGTTGGTTGGCTATGGTGAGTGGACAGGCATGGCATCGGCGACTTTAATTGGAGTGTCCAGAACAGCAAGAGCTGCGGCTGATGAAATTGCTGCCTATTTGACTGGTGCTTAAACCTATAAGTTTAAAGGGATGCATAGACAGGTTTCATGCATGAACAATTCGATTTGATTCGATACGGAGGAGGACGGAAATAGAATTCGCCGTGAAGCAAATGGAAAGCAATTATTGATGATTGATAGGAGATTTAAGGTGCTCTAAGTAGCTAATTAAAATAAGAAAACCTATCTATTTAAATCAGAAAAGCAGCCGAAGCTGCTTTGCGTTTTTTTATCATCGTTGAAGTTGCCTCTAAGCATTCACCATCAGCACAACTTCCGCCAGACTTAAGCGTCTACTTTGGCGGTACGAGAGTTATGGCTTAATTCATCTGCATGTAGGAAATGCGTATGCTGCGGCGCGCGTTTGGTTTTGCTCCATTCTTCCAGCATGTCATATTTCATTTGTTCAGTAATCATGGCAATTTTTTGTGGTGCTTTTTCATCGTCATAGGCCAGTTCCAAACGATGGCCATTTGGATCAAAGAAATAAATTGAGTGGAAAATACCATGATTGGTAATGCCCAAGACCTCTATGCCATTGGCTTCTAGGTGTTCTTTAGCATCAATCAGTGCCTGACGGTCTTTGACTTTGAGTGCAATGTGCTGCACCCATTTTGGGGTGTTTTCATCACGACCCATTTCAGGCTGGGTTGGTAGTTCAAAGAAAGCCAGCACATTACCGTTTCCTGCGTCTAGGAATAGGTGCATATAGGGATCAAAGGCTTTGGTTGAGGGGACATGGTCTTCAGCAAAGGCGAGAATGAAATCCATATTTAGATTTTTTTTGTACCATTCCACCGTTTCTTTGGCATCTTTACAACGGTAGGCCACATGGTGGATTTTTTCAATTTGAATGGTCATTTTTATATCCTTATAAAAAACTTAAGCAGCTTCAGGCTGCATTTCAGGTGCAGCGTGTTGAAAGGCCTCTAAACTGTTGCAATGGGTATAGATCGAACAAATTTTTGGATAATCGGATAAATCAAGATTAAAACGTAGAGCGTTATAGACTTGTGGAATCAGGCAGCAATCCGCTAGGGTCGGCTGATTGCCAAAACAGAATTTGTCATTTGACTGTTCCAGTTGTGCTTCAAGGGCTTTAAAGCCCGTTAAAATCCAGTGTTTATACCAAGCTGTTTTCTGCTCATCACTTATTTCCAATGTACCCGTTAGGTACTGAAGTACCCGTAGGTTGTTGAGTGGATGGATATCGCAGGCAATACTCAAACTAAATGCACGGATCAAAGCACGCTGCTGCAAGTCTTGAGGGAGCAAGGCCATGTCTGGGAATTTTTCTTCTAAATATTCAAGAATACTTAGCGATTGAGTCAGAGCAAAATCCTGCTCTGCCCATGTTGGCACCAGCTCACTAGGATTGATCTGACGGTAGCTTTCACTATGCTGTTCACCGCCATTATTGACTAAGTGCACAGGGACATGTTCAGCAGTCAGACCTTTTAAATTCAGGGCAATACGAACTCGGTAAGCCGCAGAACTACGAAAATAGGTATACAGTTTCATGGGCAAGATCCTAGTCTGCAATTATTGGGTAAAACCAAAATCCACTGCTGGCAGAATTGTGCCGCTGACTTCACCAAAGCCAATACGCAAATCATCTTTTTCGCAATAGCCTTTCATAATGATGGTATCGCCGTCTTGAATGAAGTTACGCTGTTCGCCCTTTGATAGCGTTAAAGGTTTGGTGGCATTCCATGTGATTTCGAGTAATGAACCATAAGAATCTGGGGTTGGCCCTGAAATGGTCCCTGAACCCATCAAATCACCGACCTGTAAGTTACAGCCCGCAATCGTATGATGTGTCAGCTGCTGAGCCATGGACCAGTACATATATTTAAAGTTGGTTTTGCAGATCACATTGCTCTGGTCGTCATTCTCAGGCTGAATTTCAACCGACAAATGAATGTCATAACTATTGCTGCTGTTGTCTTCACGCAGATAAGCCAAAGGTTTCGGCTCTTGTTCAGGTGAGCTGGTTTTAAATGGCTCAAGTGCTTCCAGCGTCACAATCCAAGGTGAAATAGACGATGCAAAAGTTTTGGCATTAAACGGGCCAAGTGGTACATATTCCCATTGTTGCAAGTCACGTGCAGACCAGTCATTAAACAGCACCATACCGAAAATATGATCCCACGCGTTTTCAATTGAAACAGGTTGACCCAGCTGACTTGATTTACCTACGATAAAACCAGTTTCCAGTTCAAAGTCGAGTTTACGACAAGCAGAAAATACAGGACGTTCTGAATCTGGCAGCTTGATTTGTCCTGATGGACGGACAATGTCAGTGCCGCTCACAATGACCGAACTGGCACGACCGTTATAACCAACAGGGAGTTCTGACCAGTTGGGCAGCAGCGCATTTTTCGGGTCACGGAACATGCAACCGACATTGGTGGCATGTTCTTTAGATGAATAGAAATCGGTATAGCCTGAGATGTGTACAGGCATATGCATTTTAACGTCTGATTGTTTGAAGAAGATCTGATCACGCAGAGCCTGATTGTCACGAAGATCAGGATTATCTGCGGACAACAAAGCTTGTAATTCTGCGCGGACCTTAGACCAATTGGCTTTACCTGATTCAATAAACGTGTTCAATGTCGGTTGATTAAAGAGCAGCTTGCTATCTGCCTGTTTGCAATAACCATGCGCTTCCAGTACCGCCAGATCAACCACCCATTCTCCCAGTGCTACGCCAGCACGGGCCTGCGAATTGTGTTTTTCACTAAAAATGCCATAAGGCAGGTTTTCTAGTGGGAAATCTGAATGTGCAGCAATTTCAACAAATGACTTCAAGCGTTTGCTCATGGATATTGATCCTTTCCGTGGAAAATTTAAGTTCTAGATAGAATCATACTTATATTTTAAAATTACGCAATAAATAATTTATTTATGAATAGTGTAAATTGTTAGGCTATACTACTCTGAATGAGAGAGTCAGGTTTAGATGGCTCACATTTTTGATTTAAGTAGTACAATTCACCAATGGAGTTATGACAACTAATGCAGCTATGCAGGGTAAAGCGATGAGTGTTGAGGAAGAAAAAATACAGGGAGGGGTTCAGTCTCTGGAAGTTGGATTAACCGTATTAGATGCATTAACCGCACATAATGCACCGATGATGTTAAAAGAGCTGTCCGAAGTTTTATCCATGCATCCGGCCAAAGTACACCGTTATGTGGTGAGCTTGATTCGTAAAGGTTATGCTCAGCAATTAAATGATGGGCGTTATAGTTTAGGTGAGCGTGCACATGCTTTTGGGGTGAATGCACTCAAACGAACAGATATGCTGGAATTAAGCCAGCGTTATATTCAGGACATTCAGCAACGTCTGAATTGCAGTATTCATGTGAGTAAATGGTTTGCCGATGGTGCGGTCGTGGTTCAGTCTCTAGAATCTAACCATGTTTTTAATATTATTACCCGAGTCGGTTCACGCATGCCGCTGCTGAAATCTGCGACAGGGCGCTTGCATGCCTGCTATCAGCCTGAGCACATCATCAGGCCATTATTGGAAAAAGAATGGGAAAGTAGCGCTAAACCAGAACAGTATCCTGCAAATTGGGAAGATTTTTTAGAGCTGAAAGTGAAAATCCTGAGTCAAGGTTATGCTTCAGTCACAGGAGATATGATGGCTGGGATCAATGCGATTAGTATTCCAGTCTTTAATTTCACACAGCAACTGGATCATGTCATTACTTGTATTGGCACAGAAGATCAGTTACCCGAAGGACAAATGCAGCAGGCAATTGATTATGTACTTGGCGTACAGCGACAGATCGATGCTTTATTTCATCCAGCTGCTGCCATATAAAAGCATCGATTACATTGAAAAGATGAATTAAGTTTTAAATCCACCCTCTGGTGGATTTTTTATGGGATGCAGTCGCGCTAGACAGTATAAATATTTCATTTTCTGCCACGCTGCTAAAGGAAAAGGGGAAATTAGGAACTAGATAGTGAAGCTGAAACCCGTAGACTTAGGTTGTCTTGATTCAAGTTCCGAATAATAACGATAAAAAAAGGCTTCTGACCCTAGAGTGAGAAGCCTAAGTGAACATGATATATTTTAAGCAAGCACAGACTCAGCGGAACTTGCAGCTTTAAGCACAGTCGCCATCGACGCAGCCACATAATCAATATTGTTTAAATTCAGGCCAGCAGTACACATACGGCCGCTGCGGACTAAATAAATACCATAATCGTGTTTCAGCAAATCGACCTGTTCTGCACTTAAGCCCGTATAACTAAACATGCCTTGTTGCTGGGTCAGATAGCTAAAGTCCATATCTGGTAGCGCTTGAGTGAGTTTGTCTTCAAGTAAGCGACGCATCAGTAAAATGCGCTGACGCATTTCTTCTAATTCAGACTGCCATAGCTGAGACAACGCTGTGTCATTTAATACCTGACTCACCAATAACGCACCATTAGCTGCTGGGCTAGAATAAATGCGACGGACTGTCGCTTTAAGCTGACCCAATACATTTTGGGCAATGTTTGCGTCATCGCAGACAAAGTTCAAGCTACCAACGCGCTCACCATATAAGGAAAAGATCTTGGAAAAAGAATGGCTGACAATAAAGTTCATACCAGACCGATCTAGCGCATGTATCGCATAAGCATCTTGCTCCAAGCCTTGACCAAAACCTTGATAGGCCATGTCCAAGAAAGGAATCAAGTCATTTGCTTTTAGAACCTCAATCACTTGATCCCATTCATGAGGTGCTAAATCTGCACCTGTCGGGTTATGACAGCAAGGATGCAGTAGTACGATACTTTGAGTAGGCAGCTGTTTTAAGGTATCTAGCATCGCAGTTAGATTTACGGCATGGGTGTCCGCATCATAATAAGGGTAGAAATGGGTTTGAACACCAGCACCATTAAAGATCGCAATATGATTTTCCCAAGTCGGTTGACTGACCCAGATTTCAGACTTCGGGAAATATTTGTTTAAGAAGTCTGCACCTACTTTGAGTGCACCAGAACCACCCAAAGTCTGAATGGTGACGACACGTCCTTGCTGACGAGCAGGGCTTGCCTGACCGAAAATGAGTTCTTGTGCAGCCTGATTAAAGCTCTTGAGCCCATCCATCGGCAAATAGACTCGGACTTTGTCATAGTCAGGAATTAAATGAGTATAGGCTTTTTGAACCGACTGTAGCTGCGGCACGATATTATCTTCATTATAATAAAGTCCGATACTGAGATTGACCTTATTCTGGCGCGTATCTTTGCTGAATTCCTCCATCAGAGAAAGAATCGGGTCACCTGCATAGGCATCAATATGTTGAAACATGAATACATCCTAATATGATAAATACGATATTACGCTTCTGGTAAGGAAGTGATTTTACTTTTTTCAAGCAACGCAACATGATCTTCTTGCTTCCGTTTAAAGAGGTAAGCTGTCAGTAAAATCGCGATCCAGACTGGAATCATGAGAACTGCAATTTGCATATCTGGGCTACGACTCATAATGAGCAGAATACTCGCCATGAAGGCAATACATAAATAATTGGTAAATGGATAGGCCACACTTGGAAAGTGAGTTTTTACCTGCATGCGATTCATGGCTTTTTTAAACTTTAAATGTGTATAAGAAATCACGACCCAGTTAATCACAATAGCCGCTACGACTAGCATCATGAGTAAGTTAAATGCTTTTTCAGGAAATAAATAGTTAATCAGAACACATATTAAAGTAAAGAAAGCTGAAACTATAATGGCATTTACAGGAATACCACGCGGATTAATTTTGCTTAAAAATTTTGGGGCATTGCCTTGTTGTGCCAGACCAAGCAGCATTCGGCTGGTACAGTAATTGGTGCTGTTATAGACCGAAACAGCTGCAGTCAAAACCACAAAATTCAAAACAGCGGCTACGGTTTGGCTGCCCAACGAGTCGAAAATCAATACAAAAGGACTACCGCCTTCAGCCATCATATTCCATGGATAAAGTGACAAAATCACGACCAAGCTTAAGATATAAAATAACAACACGCGGTAAACAATTTGATTGACGGCTTTTGGGAGGGTTTTCTGAGGATTATCTGTTTCTGCTGCTGCAATACCTACCAGTTCAATTCCACCGAAAGCAAACATAATCATGGCCATAGCCATCACTAAGCCTGTAATACCATTGGGGAAGAAGCCACCGAGTTGCCATAAATTTTGTAAGCTAGACTGGCTATGACCACTACCGCTAGCCAGCAAGTAACTACCAAAAGCAATCATGGCAATAATTGCCACGACCTTAATGATGGCTAACCAAAATTCCATTTCACCAAATAATTTCACGTGCAGTAAATTAATGACATTAATGAAAATAAAGAAACCCAAAGCAGAAACCCACGTTGGAATATCAGGCCACCAGTAATGGATATAGAGGCCGACAGCACTGAGTTCAGCCATACACACTAAAATATTGAGTACCCAATAATTCCAGCCAGACATAAAGCCCGCAAATTTGCCCCAGTATTTATAAGCAAAATGACTAAAAGAACCACTCACGGGTTCATGCACAATCATTTCACCGAGCTGGCGCATCATGAGAAAGGCAATAAGGCCTGCGATGGCATAGCCTAAAATAACAGAAGGTCCTGCGAGTTTGATGGTTTGTGAAATACCGAGGAATAGCCCCGTGCCGATAGAACCACCGAGGGCGATGAGCTGAATATGACGATTACTTAAACCTTTTTTCAGGTTTCCTTGTTCAATATGCTGCATTTTTATTCTTCATCCATGTGAGATAAAGCCCTGAACCATGATGATGTGTGTACTTATTTTTATATTGTCATCGGAGCAGGCTTTAATTTTTACGAGTATAATTTTTGCGCAAAAGTTAAATTTCCCTGTACATAAAACTATATGTACAGGGAAATTCTAGAAATCGTTTAAGCTTTAGATACATCTAAAACGCCACGTTTAATTTGGTCGCGTTCAATCGACTCAAATAGCGCTTTAAAGTTGCCTTCACCAAAACCGTCGTCATCTTTACGCTGAATAAATTCAAAGAAGACTGGGCCTAGCATATTTTGAGAGAAAATTTGCAACAAGAGACGTTTATTACCGTCTTTAGTATTGCCATCCAGCAAAATGCCACGTTTTTGTAGCTCATCGGCGGGTTCACCGTGGTTAGGCAAACGCTCATCTAGCATTTCATAGTAGGTATTGGGTGGAGGTGTCATGAACTTGGCACCTAACGCTTTGAGTTTGTCCCAAGTGCTGATCAGGTCATCACAAATGAAGGCAATATGCTGAATACCTTCACCGTTAAATTCATTCAGGAATTCGGCAATCTGGCCATTTCCTTTATCCGAATCTTCATTGAGCGGAATACGGATTTTGCCATCTGGCGCCGTGAGTGCCTTGGACGTCAGGCCAGTATATTCACCTTTAATATCGAAGTAGCGTATTTCTTGGAAGTTAAAAATCTTTTCATAGAAATCAGCCCAATACTGCATACGGCCTTTATACACATTATGGGTCAAATGGTCGATTTCATATAAACCTGTGCCGACAGGATAGGATGGCACATCATCAAAGAAAATGAAGTCATTTTGGTAAATGTCACAATCGACGAGGAAAATAGGAGAGCCGCCAATCCCTTTAATTGCTGGGATATTCAGCTCCATCGGGCCAACTTGGTTGTAAATTGGTTCTGCACCAATTTCTATTGCCTTTTTAAATGCCTTTGCCGCATTCTTGGTGCGGAAACCCATTGCACAGGCAGAAGGGCCATGTTCTTTATAGAAATAAGCTGCATACGATTCAGGCTGATAATTTAGAATGATATTAATTTTGCCCTGACGCCATAAATACGCATTTTTAGACTTATGCTTTGCCACTTTGCTGAACCCAATGGTTTCAAACACCGCATCTAGCTGACCATCTTCAGAAACAAATTCAATAAATTCGAATCCACACAGTTCTAATGGGTTGGCTAATTCATTCATACAACGTCCTCATTTCTTTTTTAAGCAATCCTATTGCTTATCTTTTTAACGATTCCTTTCAGAGCCAACGGACTGGTCGCTACAATTTTAGAGCGAGAGAGACAAATCCGTTTGTCTGACATGGGGCACCTGTTCAGCAGCATTCTTAATGTTGAGTGAGCAAGTGTAGAAGTTTTAATTCATCATACTTGATCTAAATTATTATTCAATACGTAATTTAATTACGCAATAAATAAAATTGGTAAACGATTGACCTATAAATTAAATTAATATTATTCATAAAAATATTTTTTAAAATAGAGGCGCTTTGTTATACCAAGATTTCAGGATGAAATCTGTGCTATAGGACTAAAATAGAAGGGAAAAATTGGGTATGAAATTTGACTCATTCCGTGCATCTGTTGAGAACAGCTATTTTAAACAGCCAAACAACTGATTCGAGCACGAAAATTAATTGTAAAGTGTCTAGAACAGTTTGACTTAGTTAGACCTGATTTGAAAACCCAGATGTAGGTGTCGCCGCGAGCGAGTTTGAGTGGCTGTTGAATCAGCGTCCAAGTTTGAAGGGGATTATTAGTATCACAGTGTGATAAATCGAATTTTTAGTGTTTATTATTAGGCTTTGAGAGGATGAGAAACAATTAAAAAATGGTGCGCTCTGCGCGAATAGAACTATAAGCTGTATGTATTTGTATTATTGGGTTTGATTGTTTCTGTTTTTGATTAGTATCCCTATTTGTATCCTTATTTATAGAAGTACTTTGTGTTGATGAAAATTGAGAGGGACGTGGGTTCGAATCCTAAACAGGGATTCGAACTGGTGGAATCATTATGGATTAATATTAAAAAAATTAGATAACTAGTCTTAGTCAGCGATAAGCTTTTTAAGCCGTGACGCAAAAAAAGAATAGAGCTTTATCCGAGTGAGGGAGTGGGTAACCAATAAGTACAAAATAGGGAAAATGGGTGTGTTTGAGTGGGAAGATTTAGGCACGGTTATTGATGAATTAGGTCGATAAATTTAGTAATATTATTGATTTACATGGAAGTTTAAATAATGGCTGAATCATTCAAATACAAAAGATTAGAAGTTAGTAAATTATTATTTCAGTCTTGGGGAGAATACAAAATTCTTCTTGGTCGAAAAAACTATGAGTCTTCCACATACAGCTTTATGTTTTATCCATTTCCTACAATCAGTCAATTCCATAAAATGGAAAAAGGGCGTAGAAAAAATTATTTATTATTAAAAGAATATAAAGCTGGATATTGTCTTTACGATGGAAATATTTGGTATTGGAATTTGAATCAAGGACGCTATAGGAGCGATTATCCAGACTCAAGGATTGGGTGTGCTTTTACCAATGAAATTTCGAGAAAAAAAGAATTTATAAAAAAAATATCTCAAATCGTAGAGAGTTTTAGTGGAAAGGATAAATTCAATATTTTTGATTTTCCTGAAAAAACTAAAGTACCTTTCAAAAATTACAATCATCTGATTTATATTTTGCCGATGTTAAGTTTAACTTCGGCAATTTTAGAAGGAACTTTAAGAGAAATTTTAGCAAAATACTTACAGGAGGAAATTAATAAACATGTTGAATTAGGCAATAAAGAAGGAAGAACCCAGCATAATAATTACCAGAAGTTATTAGTAGCTAAGCAATCATTAATCGAGTCACATAGTTCAATAAGTAGTCTTATGTCTGAATATTCAATAATTTTTGATTTTAAATCTAGTGAAATTATCCCTAAAAATTTAGGTAATATTATAAATTCTCTAAATACATTAAGAAATATTGTTGCACATGGAACAAGTATGGTGACAACTAACATTAGGGTTCAAGAAGATGATTATTTTAAAAATTGGAATAAAAAAATTGATAATTTACAAATAGTTTTAAAGAAATATTTTGGATCTGAGGATATATATTTGAATCTTTCAGACTATAGATTAGCCGATTTTTATATGGCTTGTGTACTTCATTATTTAAGCTATATTTTAGCTGAATTAAGAGGGTATGATGAATCTATAGACAAAGCCTTAACAAATATTAAAATGGTAGAAGAAATAGAGAAAGTTTCAAATATTAAAATTAAATATAATCATGAATATCTCAATTGGTTTGAGTAATCACCCCCACACCACATTCTCATATCGCTAAGTACGATGACAGAACATCAGTTTTAACAATAAACTATTCTTTAAAAGTCTCATTCAAAGCCTGTTGCACGGCGTCTACTCGTGATTTACAGGCTTTGTAAGCAGACATAGATTCTTCAACGATCTTCATCAAATTATCAATGTCAGGCTCTTCCTGGGACTCAAGCAAGTCTACATTCTTCTTAAGAACGTCATAACCTTCTTTAAACGTTAATTCTTGTTCAGTCATTTTGATTTACCTGAGTTACTGTTGCTTCAATGGTGCCGTCTTGTAATTCCACTTGAATTGAATTATCTGATACCTGGTGAATGGATCGGATGGCTTTACCTTGGCTGCGGACGATACCGTAACCTTTGGCCATCACATTTCTTGGATTCTGTAATAGGGTTTCACGCATCAATGATTCAACCTGATTTGATGCTAATTTGATTTGCTGCTGCGCTAAGTACTGTGTTGTACCTTTCATCATGTCTAACGCTTTATTTGCTTCATTGATCTGTCCATGAGCAAGCGTTTTAATCACTCTCATGTATTGATCATTTTGACCTTGATACGCCGTGATTTGATGTTGAGATAAAAGTTTAATCCTCTGTAGTGATTCCAATACTTCCTGAGTCCGTTCAACAATCAAATTACGAATACCACCAATGACTTTACTTGGAGTATCAAAAGACCGATTAGCTACTTCATCTAATATGGTTTGATCTTTTTCATGGCCGATACCGACCCAGATAGGAACTGAACGTTTACAGAGTAGGGCTGCTAGATTGTAGTCATTCAAATAAGCCAAGTCATTTACAGCACCACCCCCACGAATAATAACGATCAGATCTGGAGCAGTATCAAAGTTTAAAGCCCATTGACGTAAACCATTACCCAAGGCATCAATAATACTCACAGCGGCAGTATTCCCTTGAAAGGTCGCGATGTGATAAACAAAATGACAAACATCCGCTTTATCTAAAACATCTGCATCTTTTTTGAAGTCACCAAGACCAGCTGCATTTTCAGGCGCAATCACCAGGACATTTTGAATGTCGAAAGGAGAAGGGTGAACCGTACCGGGTTTGTCGGAGACTTTTTTATTTAAGTTAGGCCACCTGACCTAACGGGTTAATCTTATCATAGTACATTGCTTCAAACTCAAAAGGCGATACATAACCCAGTGCACTGTGTACACGCTTTTTATTGAACCAATCTACCCAG
>NZ_MVON01000013.1:0-79088 GCF_002018925.1 Acinetobacter sp. MF4642 | reverse complement strand
ACTTCATGTACAACCATCATTTTAAAGGCAAAGCTATAATCACCTTGTGTACGTTTAACTCTTTGTTCTCGTTCATGTTCCATAAAATAAGCCTCTTAAAGGTGTAAACTTATTTCAGGACGGGACACCATCTTTAATTAAAAAGCCCAATCGATAAAGATTGGGCTTTTTAATGAGTCAAGGCTATCTACACTGAGAATTTGCAACTTTCGAACAGTCTACAAACTGTGGCATTCACCCGCTTTATTTCTAAGCCGCTTGCACAGGCACGCCACTATGGAAACGGAACACATCATCAGGTGTACTAATCAGCTCTTTTTCAACGTTACGGATATGGTCAATACGAGCTTGAATATCTTCTTTTGGATTTTTCAATTTACCTGTTTGCGCAACCTCTAAAGCTAAAGCCAAATAATCTTCAAAATGACGTGATTCAGACTTCAGCAAGTAACGATAGTAACGACCTAATTCATCATCAACCAAGGGTGCTAACGCGTAAAAACGCTCACATGAACGCGCTTCTACAAAGGCACCAATGATTAAAATATCAATTAAAGCCTCAGGCTCATAAGTCCGTACTTCTTTACGTAAACCACCCGCATAGCGACCTGCACTTAGATTGCTCCACTCTAACCCGCGCTTTTTCATAAATGCAAGCACTTGCTCATAATGCAGCATTTCTTCACGAACCAGTTGCGCAAGCTTGACCTGTAAATCGGTAAAAAAGCTATAACGAAACATCAGGTTCATCGCGGTACCTGCAGCTTTCTTCTCACAATTCGCGTGGTCTTGCATCAGCACATCAAGATTATTCAGTGCTTCAGTCAACCAAGCTTTAGGTGTTTCACAGCCCAAGAAGTCCATGACGGGCTTCATGAGTTCATCATAATTGATATTCGACATATTCAAATCTTAAAAACTTTAAATTAACGTGCAGCTTTAATCACTGCTTTCATTTCGCGTACAGCTTGTTCCAAGCCCACAAAAATAGCATCGGCAATCAGTGAATGTCCGATGTTTAATTCGTGAATCTGTGGAATTTTCGCAATTGGCGTTACATTTTCAAGGTTGAGTCCGTGCCCAGCATTGACTACCAAACCTTTTGATGCTGCATATTCAGCACCTTTTATAATACGCTCAAGCTCATGTTGCTGAGCTTCAGCTGTTTCTGCATCAGCATAAGCGCCTGTATGAATTTCAATGGTTGGTGCACCACAAGCAATTGCTGCATCAATTTGTGCAAAGTCAGCATCAATAAACAAGGACACATCACAGCCAATCTCAGACAACGCTTGAGTCGCCGCTTTGACATCATCAAAATGTCCAACCACATCTAAACCACCTTCGGTCGTCACTTCTTGGCGTTTTTCAGGAACGAAACACACATGGTGCGGTTTAATTTCTTTGGCAAATGCAATCATTTCTTCTGTAACTGCAAGTTCCAAATTCATACGTGTTTTAAGTGCTGGGCGCATACGACGCACATCATCATCTTGAATATGACGACGGTCTTCACGTAAATGCAAGGTAATCCCTTCAGCCCCTGCTTGCTCACAGATCAGTGCTGCATTGACTGGATCAGGATAAGACGTTCCACGCGCTTGTCGTAAAGTTGCCACGTGGTCAATATTTACACCAAGTAATGCAGCCATATTCATTTCCTAATTACGATTGAGTTTGAGTGTTCTGAATCCACAACTGACGACTTTTTAAGGGGCGATCGCCCAACAATGAACTGATCATTTGTCGATACAACTTGGTCAGCAATTGTAACTGTTCCAAACCAAAATCCCTACCCTTTTCATATTGGCACATGCTTAAAATTTGCTGTCCATTTAAGGTCGCTCGCGAAGCTTGTGCAGTAGGAATAAAGCCTTCATTCAGCTGGAATATATAGTTGAGTGATGCTTGAATTTCGAGTTGATTGGCATCAGTTGAAAAATCTAAGGCATAGCCCAAATCTTCCAGCAGTTCGTGCTCAAACTGCCTTAGAATTTGTTTTAAAAATTGATTAGGATCGGCTTGCTGCGCTAGTTGTTGTAATTGCGTTAGCGTATGCGCATATTGAGCAAAACTTTGCTCCATTTGTATTTCGAGCGGACACAGCCTGAGTAGGATCTCATTGAGATAAAAACCTGAAAAAAAAGCATCCCCGAAGAAAAAAATCGGCTGATTGACAATTTCAAGTTTTGTAAAATTTTTGAGTTCAGATTTACCCGAAGCTTGTAAACAAATCGGCTGATATTGTGGCGGCGGGGTTTGTCTTAGAATGCCATCAACTCGCCCATGCTCTTGGGTAAATAAATGCACAATATGACTACGTTCACGGTATTTTCTGTGGTGAATTAAATAACCATGCAGTACTTCATTGCGCATGAGGAATTAACTAATCTTTTTTATCTTTATCATTCTGTTCACTGTCTTCATCATCCCCATCTGGGATAACAGCACCAACCACCGCTGCGGTTCCTTTCACCACGCCTTTTGTGGTTTTATACGCAATCTTTACAGGAACGGTGACGATCTTGTGTATACAACCTTGCAAAAACAACATACAAGCCATTACTGCGAACACTTTGACCATAACACCATCCCTATAAAAATTTGTTTTCTTAAAACTTAGATATCGCTATAACCTAAGCTTTTCAATGCACGTTCATCATCAGACCAACCGCCTTTCACTTTAACCCAAAGGGTCAGCATGATCTTTTGTTCAAACATTTTTTCCATATCGATACGGGCATCCATACCAATTTTCTTAAGCTTAGCGCCTTTTTCACCAATCACAATCGCTTTTTGGCCTGGGCGGTCTACAAAAATCGTTGCATCAATATATGTACATGCTGGTTTAGGACGACCTGTTTTTTCATTCACCGTTGCTTCTTCAGTCTTAAACGACTCAATTTGCACGGTTAAATCATAAGGTAGCTCTTCACCCAACTGACGCATAATCTTTTCACGGATAATTTCTGATGCCAAGAAACGCTCAGAACGATCTGTCAATTGATCCAATGAATACATCGGTGGTTGAAAAGGTAAATATTTTTCAATGGTATCGCGCAGATGGTCTAAGTTTGCACCACGTAGTGCAGAAACAGGAACAATCTCAGCAAAATTCATTAATTTTGCACGCTCTTGAATCAAGGGTAATGCATGGTTTTTATTTTCAAGTGTATCAATTTTATTGATCACAAGAATCACTGGCATCTCTGCATTTTTGAGTTTTTCCAAAACGAGCTCATCGTTTTGAGTCCACTTGTCTGCATCTAGAACAAACAATACCAAGTTGACATCACGCAATGCAGAAGACGCAGCACGGTTCATCATTTTATTGATGGCGCGTACTTCTTTTTTATGCATCCCTGGTGTATCAACAAATACCGCTTGAGATTTTGCACGTGAATCAATTCCCACAATTTTATGACGTGTGGTTTGTGGTTTACGTGAAGTAATCGATAATTTTTGACCCAACAAATGGTTCATCAACGTAGACTTGCCCACGTTTGGACGGCCGACAATTGCCACAAAGCCGCTACGAAAATCCGTTGGAATTTCTGTGCCTTGTTCGCTAAAAAACTGGCTAATTAAATCATTACTGTCGCTTTGCGACTCGTGATCAGCATCGATGTGATCGGAAGAATTTGACATGGCAGATTACTGCTCCAAAAGTTTTAAAATATCCGCCGCAGCAGCTTGTTCAGCAAAACGGCGACTGGTGCCCTCACCATTTACAACAGACAATCCATCCACTTTACATTCCACTTTGAAATGCTGATTGGGCGCATCGCCTTGAATATCGACCACATCATAAACTGGGAGCGCTTTTTTTCGTGCCTGAAGATATTCTTGTAAACGAGATTTAGGATCTTTAAGTTGATCGGTTGGCTCGATATGATCCAAATATGGCTCGTACCATTTTAACACAATCGGCTCCAACACCGTTAAATCACTACAATCCACATAGATTGCACCAATAATCGATTCAACCGTATCCGCGAGGATGGACTCACGATGATGTCCACCTGATTTTAACTCACCTGTACTTAAAATGAGTGACTGGCTCAGTTTTAAATCATTTGCAATTTTACCTAAAGCTTCCTGACGAACCAAGGTTGCACGCATACGCGTCAAACGACCTTCGTTCTCAGTTGGATAAGCTTTATAGAGATAATTTGCAATAATCATCCCTAACAAAGAATCGCCTAGAAACTCTAGGCGCTCATAGTTGTATTTGTGGCTCACCGATCGGTGGGTCAGTGCAAGCTGAAGTAACTCAGGTTGTTTAAACTGATAACCGATACGGCTCGCTAAGCGGGCTTCACTTAGCTTGGACTGAGCTTTGATCAAAACTTTTCTCGAACTTTAATACTAAATCTATATTCAGTAAGAAGGGTTTTCTTACCTCATACTCCTTTTTCACCAGCAACCCTTCGGTATTGGTGACTTGCATAATTTCTTTAATTTTCACATCGCGAATACCATTCATTTCCAGACGTTGCGAAAGTTTACTTTCGAACTCTGCGGGCTGAATACTTTTTGGGCTGCTTTGTAACACTTCCTCAATTTGGCTATTGATCATCCGATCATCAAAATAGGGGGCCCAAACTGCAATTACCACTTTCGCCATAAATGCAAACCCCATGATTGCAAATAAAATGGCGATATAAGATGCCCCTTGTTGATTCTTGCGCATTTTTTATTTTCCGAATCGATATTAGTCAATGCTACCGTTACGGTTAAATGACGGCAACTTAAAGCCAGGCTCTTTATGCATCCAAATATAAAATGCACGACCTGTTAGGTTCTGTTCAGGAACCATTCCCCAGAAACGACTGTCAGCACTTTGGTCGCGATTATCCCCCATCGCAAAGTACTCACCTTCTTTCACTTTCACTTCCCAATATAAACCATTTTCAGCAGAGTATTTACCATTTTCTACAAAGTTAATATACGGTGCTTGGCGTGCAACATTAACACCATCTAACTCACGCATGGTAAAGGTATGCTTGCCAATGGTTTCTTTATGATATATCGAAGTAGGCGTATCTAAACTGTCTTTTTCACGGCTAAATTCAACAGGCACTTTAGCAATTTGTTGACCATTAATGGTTAATTGGCCATGATCAAAAACAATGTGATCGCCAGGAATACCAACCACACGTTTGATATAGCTGATCGTCGGTTGCGGTGGATAACGGAAGACAATCACATCACCACGCTCAGGCTCACCCACATCAATCACTTTTTTATTCACAATCGGCAGGCGAACACCATAGTCAAACTTATTGACCAAGATGAAGTCACCAGTTTCTAAAGTCGGGACCATCGAGTCGGAAGGAATATTAAAAGGTTCATAAAAGAATGAACGTAAGCATAGAACAATCGCAAGGACTGGCCAAAAATCATAAGCCCAAGTAATGACAAAATTTTCATTCCCCTTGCCTTTTGTCGCTCGTTGTTTAAATACAAACTTATCGAGCAACCACACCAAAAAGAAAATCAGTGTGACAGGAACAAGTATCAAATTAAAATCAAAATCCATGGGCTTATATTCCTACCTTTTTATCTTTCTACTTTCAACACAGCCAAGAACGCTTCTTGTGGGATTTCTACACTTCCCACTTGCTTCATGCGTTTCTTACCTTCTTTTTGCTTCGATAGCAGTTTCTTCTTACGAGAAACGTCACCACCATAACATTTCGCCAATACGTTTTTACGCATTGCCTTTACAGTTGAACGAGCAATAATTTGCGCACCAATCGCTGCTTGAATTGCCACATCAAACATTTGACGTGGGATCAAATCTTTCATTTTTTCAACCAATGCAATACCTCGGTGACGGGCATCTTGACGGTGACAAATCATTGCCAAGGCATCGACTTTATCGCCATTGATTAGAACATCGACTTTTACCAATGATGAACTTTCAAAACGTACAAAGTTATAATCGAGCGACGCAAAACCGCGTGAACACGACTTCAATTTATCAAAGAAGTCCATCACCACTTCCGCCATTGGAATTTCAAAAGTGATCGAAACTTGGTTCGCCATAAACTTCATGTCTTTTTGAACACCACGGCGTTCCACACATAAAGTCATCACATTACCCAAATACTCTTGCGGTACAAGGATATGGCACTCAGCAATCGGCTCACGTAGGTCTTCGACCGTTGAACCATCTGGCATTTTAGATGGGCTATCGATATAAATCGTTTCACCATTCTTCATCACCGCTTCATAAATCACAGTCGGTGCAGATGAAATAAGGTCTAAATCATACTCGCGCTCTAAACGCTCTTGCACGATTTCCATGTGTAGCATGCCTAAGAAGCCACAACGGAAACCAAAACCTAAAGCATCTGAGCTTTCAGGTTCAAAGAATAACGCCGAGTCATTGATCTGAAGTTTATGTAAAGCTTCACGGAATGGTTCAAATTCACTTGAATCAATTGGGAACAAACCTGCATAAACCTGCGGCTTCACTTTTTTAAAGCCTGGTAAGGTTTTGACTTCTGGTGTGTTGGCAAGGGTAATCGTATCACCCACTGGCGCACCAAAAATGTCTTTAATGCCTGCAATTACGAAACCAACTTCACCCGCTTCAAGGATGTCTGTTTCTGTATGTTTAGGATTAAAAATACCCACAGAAGTAATAATGTGCGTTTGGCCTGTTGATTTCATCAACATCTTGTCGCCCTTACGCACACGACCTTCTTTCACGCGCACCAAAGAAACAACGCCTAAGTAGTTATCAAACCAAGAGTCGATAATTAAAGCTTGTAATGGCGCGTTACGATCACCAGTAGGTGCAGGAATGACATTAACAAGGGTTTCTAAAACGCTATCAATCCCAAGACCTGTTTTTGCCGAACAGGTTGGTGCTTCAGTCGCTTCAATACCAATAATGTCTTCAATTTCTTGAATCACACGTTCAGGTTCAGCCTGTGGTAAATCAATTTTGTTGAGCACTGGTAGAACTTCGAGACCTTGCTCAATTGCGGTATAACAGTTCGCAACCGACTGTGCTTCCACGCCTTGCGCCGCATCTACAACCAACAATGCACCTTCACAAGCCGCCAATGAACGTGACACTTCATATGAAAAATCGACATGCCCTGGTGTATCAATAAAGTTCAATTGATACTCTTGACCATTTGGATGGGTGTAATACAAAGTAACCGACGCAGCTTTAATGGTAATACCACGCTCACGTTCAAGTTCCATGGAGTCAAGTACTTGTGCTTGCATTTCACGATCTTGCAAACCACCACAGGTTTGAATAAAGCGGTCAGCGAGCGTTGACTTCCCGTGGTCAATGTGAGCAATAATACTGAAATTACGGATATTTTTAATATCAACAGATTTTTTAGCTTGCGCCATGGGCTACCTTGAACAAAATGAAGCGTTATGCAGACAAATTTCGATGCACAACAAAAGCCGAATAGAAATTGCGAAGGATTATAACAGATGGTTTTTTTAAAGTATCCATATTAATACGCTTCCTTTTCACAACTCTGACGCTTTTTTACGTGTTTTCGCTTTTCACTGGGCTTTTTGAATAATCCATTGAAAAATCTAAGGCATTCACATCTTTTGCAAGCGGTTGGTAAGCTTGAGTAAAACTAGGTGACATACGTTTTGCACGGCCGGTTTCAATCTCTACGCAAGCCCACTTGGTTTGAGCAACAAATAAAATGCTATTGTCTTTGGGTCTATAAAACACATATTGGCGTGAAGAATATAATGCATTTATATCGTCAAACCATGTACGTAGGATTATTTCATCCTCTTCAAATGCAGCTTTTCGGTACTGCACATGATGCTCAACTGCAACCATGGCATGTTTTAACTCGATATATTCTTTTAAGCCTAAGCCCAATGCATCAATATGTGCTGTTGCGACATCCTGCATCCAATGCATATAAACCACATTATTCACATGGCCTAACTGGTCGATATGTTCTGCTTGTACCTGAAGTCTTAAGTCAAAAATACTACTCATAAACACTCTATTGAATCTAAATATCCCTATGAAGATGGCAGTGTACGCAAATAACAGACATCATCAAATTGCAAAAAATAAAAAACCACTCCGAAGAGTGGTTTTTTTCGCTTATTGGATGCGCATCCCTAAAATGGCTGGTGTGCCTTGTCGGATGATTCCAACGCGGGCAACCTGACCTTTTTTCAACTCAGACGCCGCTTGGACAAAATCATTGGTGTCTTTTACGACTTTATTATTAATGTGAGTGACCACATCACCAGCCGCCATACCTGACTGTGCTGCTGCACCGCCACGTTTCACTTCTTGAATTAACACACCACCTTTCACATTGAGCTGTGACAATTCAGCAGGTGCTAAATTTCGGATAGCAATACCTAACACAGGCCCTTTACTTTGTGTAACTGTATCTGATTTTGCAGGTGTATCATCTGGTGCTGTGGTTAATGTTGCCGATATATTACGCTTTTTATCATCACGCAGTACTTCAAGCTGTACCGTTTGATTTGGCATGGTACGATTTAAATAGTTCAACAACTCAGAGGTACGTGAAATCGGCGTTCCGTTGAATTTTAAAATAATATCGCCTGCTTTTAGTCCCGCTTTCTGCGCAGGTGAATTCGGCTGAACATTGGTAATCAATGAACCTTCAGGTTTTGGCAAATTATAAGACTCTGCCAAATTACGGTCTAAATCTTGTAGATTAAAGCCTAAATAAGAACGGGTCACTTTGCCGGTTTTCTTAAGTTGGTCAGCAATATCCATTGCGACATCAATTGGAATCGAGAAAGACAGCCCCATATAACCGCCCGTACCACTGAAGATACGCGAGTTCACCCCAACCACTTCACCCTGTTGGTTGAATAACGGACCGCCTGAGTTTCCTGGGTTGAGAGCCACATCGGTTTGAATGAAGGGTACCGATGTCTCCCCCATCATATTGCGCATTTTCGCACTCACGATTCCTGCCGAAGCCGAGTAATCAAAACCAAACGGTGAACCTATCGCAAGCACAGGTTCACCTACACGCAATTGATCAACATTGCCAGCACGGAGTGATGGAAAATTCGTACCATTCACCTTAAGCAGGGCCACATCCGTTCGTTCATCACTACCTACTACAGTTGCATCCAGTTCACGACGGTCATTAAACATAATCGTGACTTTCGATGCATCTTCTACGACGTGGTGGTTTGTCAGTAAATACCCATCTTTACTAATAAAAAATGCGCTGCCATAAGCCGTTTTTTCTTGCGGCGCTTGCTGCTGCGGAATAATGACTTGATTACCAAAAAAACGCTTCAAAATCTCAGGTATTTGCTGCTGCAGTAACTCTTCTTGAGTCATCTTTTTAACCACATTGACACTCACTACCGCAGGGCTAACTTGCTCAACTAAGTTTGAGAAATCAACAGGTGCTGCTTGTGTTTGCACCGCAGCCATTGTGCATGCAACAGCAAAAAAACCAGTTTGTATCGCGCGACTTTTCATATCAAGTATTGACCTATATGTTTGTTATCAATTTATGTATTAGCGTTTTTAGCATAATCTTTGTCTGTCTTGGGTAATAATATGTTCTATTATGTTTGTATAAACAAGAGCTTAAAATTTGCTTAAAAAATACGTTCTTTATTTATATTTCCCATCAATTGTAGAGATTTTACCCTTGCCTTTTCGTGAAAAAAGCGCTGTCATTAGCGAACTTTTTCCAAATTAGCTGATGGACATGTCTAATTTAAACACAACACATCATTTTGATGTGATTATTGTGGGAAGTGGCGGTGCAGGCCTGAGCTTGGCCTTATCGTTGCCTCAACATTTCAATATTGCTGTTCTTGCAAAATCAAACCTGACCGATGCAAGTACCTTCTATGCACAAGGTGGCGTTGCCGCTGTTTTAGATGAAACGGATTCCATCGAACAGCACATTGATGACACCATGATTGCGGGCGCTCACTTGTGTGAGACCGAAGCCGTAAAGCAAACCGTTGAAGGCGGTAAACCTTCTGTTGATTTTCTACTGAAACACGGCGTGCAGTTTACCCTTGATGATCAAGAACAATTGCATCTAACACGTGAAGGTGGACATTCTCAACGCCGTATTATTCATGCCGCAGATGCTACAGGTCGTGCCATTTCAACTACCTTAGTGGAACGTGCGATTGAAAAAGACAACATCACCATTTTTGAGAATTACATCGCCATCGATTTAATTACCTCTCAAAAACTGGGCTTGGAAGAACAAAATCGTGCCTTAGGCCTGTATGCACTCGATGAAAAGACTGAAAAAGTACATACCTTTTTAGCCCCTTTTACCGCGCTGGCGTGTGGCGGTGCCATGAAAGCCTATCTGTATACCTCGAACCCAGACATTGCAACGGGCGATGGTATTGCCATGGCATTTCGTGCAGGTTGTCGCGTGGCCAATATGGAATTTAACCAATTTCACCCAACCTGTTTATACCACCCACAAGCGCGTTCTTTCCTCATTACTGAAGCAATGCGTGGTGAAGGTGCTTATTTACGTTTACCCGATGGCGAACGCTTTATGTTGCGCTTTGATGAACGCGCAGAACTTGCCCCACGTGACATTGTGGCGCGAGCTATTGACTATGAAATCAAACGCTTAGGAATTCGTCACGTATGGCTCGACATTAGCCATAAGCCCGAAAGTTTCATTAAAGAACATTTTCCGACCTTGTATGCACGCTTACTCGAACTCGGCATCGACATTACCAAGGAAATGATTCCTGTTGTTCCTGCTGCGCACTATACCTGTGGCGGTGTGGTAGTTGATGAACATAGTCAAACTGACATTACTGGTCTCTATGCAATTGGGGAAACCTCATATACTGGCTTGCATGGCGCCAACCGTATGGCCAGTAACTCACTGTTAGAGTGTTTTGTGTATGGCATGAGTGCAGCAGAACACATCGAAAAAAGTTTTGATTCAAATTACCAATCCCCAACTGCTCCGTCTTGGGATGACTCACAAGTGATGAATCCTGATGAAGATGTGGTGATTTTACAAAACTGGGATGAACTCCGTCAAACCATGTGGAACTACGTCGGCATTGTGCGTACCACGAAACGTCTTGAACGTGCGCTACACCGCATTGAAATGTTGAAGCGAGAAATTACCGAGTATTACCAAGATTACCAAGTCAGCAAAAATCTTATTGAGCTACGTAATTTAGTTTTAGTCTCTGAAATGATCGTGCGCTGTGCTATGGAGCGTAAAGAATCGCGCGGTCTACACTACACTTTAGATTACCCAGAACTATCGAATGAACTGCGTAAAACCGTACTCACCCCTTTAAATTTTAAAGTTGAAACCCCTTTAGTGAATAACTAATTTAAAAAAAGCCTGATTCGTCAGGCTTTTTTATTCAGACATTTTTTAGGATTTGCGTGGAATAGAATAAGTTCCCACCACATGTGCAATGGGTTCATCCTTACCCACTGAATACAACCACACATCCCCAACCACCAATGCTTTGCCAACTTTCATTAACTTACATTCACCGCGGATACTTGTAGAGGCTGCAGGTTTACTTAGAAAGTTGACCGATAAATTGGTGGTCACGGTTAAACCGACCAGCCCAATTTCCCCTAAAATGGCGATATACAATGCATAGTCTGCAAGAGTCATCATGGTTGGGCCTGAAACCGTTCCACCCGGTCGCAAATCGCGCTCATCTACCTGATACACGACTGTTGCTGCGCGCTCAGTGACAGATTCGATATGACATTTTTCTAAACTTTGCGGAAATTCCTTTTCTAAAAAAGCCACAATCTCAGTTAAGTTACTTTTCATTTTTCCTTCAACATTCAGTCCTTTGTCACTGACTATAAAAGAAAAATGCATTTCACTACAGTCTGAAATAACTTTTCAGGCTTATTTTTAGTTTAAGTATTGCAACGCTTGTGCAAAAACCTGCTCGGGTGACTGTGTTGCATCCAAGCGTTTGACTCGCTCAGGATATTGCTCCCATAACTGCTGATAACCCGCTCTGACTTTTTCAAAAAAAGTGACTTTTTCTTGTTCAAAACGATCCAAAGCCCCCCGTTCACGCGCACGAGACATGCCTGTCTCAATCGGGGCATCGAGCCAAAATGTAATATTTGGCATATGGCTGACAAAATTTTCATTCAGCAGTTGCAGCTTCGACTGGCTTAAACCACGTCCTGCACATTGATAAGCAAAGCTGGCATCGGTAAAACGGTCACACAGTACGGTTTTATATTCCGTTAAAGCAGGCACGATCACTTGTTGTAAATGCTGTGCGCGAGCCGCGTACATCAGTAGCAGTTCAGTATCATTCGACATCGACTCTTCATGATTGACTGACAATAATAGCGAGCGAATTTGCTCAGCCATTGGTGTACCACCTGGCTCACGCGTTAAAACAACCTGCTGACCTTGTTGTTCTAGATGCTCATAAATTTTGCGAATCAGTGTGGTTTTACCGACACCTTCTGTGCCCTCAAAACTAATAAACATCTATTCATCCTTCTTGGTTTTTAAAACGCTGAGATATTCTTTTACAGCTTGGTTGTGCTGCTCTAAAGTCTCACTAAATGTGTGCCCACCATTGCCCGTTGCAACAAAGTAGATGTTTTTACTGCTGTCTGGATGCATAGTGGCTTCAATGGCTTTTTTACTTGGCAAAGCAATTGGTGTAGGAGGTAAACCATTGATGGTATAAGTATTATAGGCTGTTGGGGTCCGCAAGTCTTGACGGGTAATGTTGCCTGTGTATTTATCGCCCATACCATAGATCACCGTTGGGTCCGTTTGCAAACGCATGCCGAGTTGAAGACGACGCGCAAACACACCCGAAACTTGCTCCAGTTCGCGGTCAACATTGGTTTCTTTTTCAATGATAGAGGCCATGATCAGGGCTTCGTATTTGTCTTTATACGGCAAATTTGCCGCACGGTTTGCCCACGCTTCATCTAAAGCTTTCATTTGGCGTTTGTATAAATCCGTTAAGATTTTTTTGTCTGACTCCCCTTTGGCGAAGAAGTAAGTATCGGGGGCAAAAAGCCCTTCAGCATGCGTATACGGAATATCTAACGCTTTTAAAAGCTGATCCATGGGTAAATTGGAGACTTCCTTTTTAACCAATGCATCCTTTTTCAATGCCTCGATCAGCTGTTTAAAGGTCGTCCCTTCAATCACCAATATACGATTCATCTCGGCATTATCGACATTGGAAATCATATCCAAAACTTGGCGAATACTCATACCTTCACGCACTTCATAAACACCGGCTTTCAACGTGTCATGAATAAATATTTTTTGATAAAGCTTTAAAATAATGGGAAAACTAGCCATGTCTTCTTTGGCTAAGCGGTCAATAAAACCGGAATAGGTATCGCCAGAGTTAATTGCCAATAACTGTTTTTTACCCTCGACAGGATAAGATTTAAACAAACTCGACCACAGTACAATCATCAATAAAACAATGATGCTCACAGCAATCAATAACAACCCTTTCATTTTTCGTTTGGGTGGTTGCGTTTTCTTTTTCGATTTGGTTTTGGCTGCGGACATACTACTGCATCTGATTAAGTTGAAGACGATGGAACAAATCTATACACGGCTGAACATCTAAATACTGATGATTCAGACTTTTGGCTATTTTCATAGGACTCAAGGCATTGCAGAAAAATAAACTTTGAAAGCGTGGAATTTCTTCCATATCAATCATTCTCAGCTCACAGCTCATTCCTTGTTGCTGCATCCGTGCCAATATTTCGGCACGCATGACACCATGCACGCCATTATAACGAAGTTCGGGACTAATCCATCGATCATTTAGCAGAATGAAACAATTACTGCTCACACCTTCAACGACAGAACCTTGCACATCTGTGACCAACGCTTCCAACCAACCGTGTTGTTCTGCTTCATGCTTGAGTAAGACTTGCTCTAAACGGTTTAAGCTTTTCACACCCACCATTTGCGGCATACTTAACCCCATCGCATGTTGCAGTACCCCTGAATCAATTTCGCTGTATGTCAAAGCCTCTGATGCTTGCGGATAGAAAAAAACCCAAATGTCAGCAGAATGTGTTGGCAAACTATAACCGCGCTGCCCTTCACCCCGACTAATAATAATTTTCAGAGTGCCGTTTAAGTGTGCATGGGTTTGTTTTAATTGCACGATGCTGTGCTGAATAAAGGCTAAATCTGCTGACAACAACAGTCTTTCACAGGCCAATTTCAAGCGTGCTATGTGTAGAAGCTCTAGTTCGATCACACCATCACGGATACGCGCTGTACTAAAACAACCATCTCCATAGTGAAATGCACGATCTAATAATTCTATTTGTTTGATTTCCTGTGCATTTTTATAGCAATGCATGCCAATCTACCCTGAAATAATTTTCTGCTTTAGTTTAATGAATTCTAAGCAGAACTCTTTTTCTTTTTTATTCATATAAAATTCATTTTTTATTATTTTTTTAGCAATAAGACTCGCAGTATTCTTGCCTCATGTTTAAAAACGTTTAAAATTTGAGGTCTCACATGAGCTTATCTAAGTTAAAAATTGGGGTACTAGCGGCGCTAGTTTCAGTCACATCTTTTGGTGTTGCAGCAAAAGATTTCCTTAACGTGTCGTATGATCCAACACGCGAACTCTATGAAGACGTCAACAAACAGTTTGGCGCTTATTGGAAACAACGCACAGGACAAGACATCAACTTTAAACAGTCTCACGGCGGCTCGGGTAAACAAGCTCGTTCAGTGATTGATGGTTTAGGTGCGGATGTAGTGACCCTTGCACTTGCAGCAGATATCGATGTGATTGCTGAAAAAGCAAAACTTTTACCGACCAACTGGCAAAAGAAATTACCCAATAACTCGACACCATATACTTCAACTATCGTGTTCCTCGTCCGTAAAGGTAACCCTCAAGGCATTAAAGACTGGGGTGACCTCGTTAAGCCGGGTGTTGGCATTATTACACCAAATCCAAAAACATCAGGTGGTGCACGCTGGAACTACTTAGCAGCTTGGGCTTGGGCGAAACATCAACCTGCGGGTAACGATGCAAAAGCACAAGAATTCGTGCGTAAAATTTATAAAAATACCAAAGTACTGGATTCAGGTGCACGTGGTGCAACCACAACCTTTGCTGAACGCGGTATCGGTGATGTTCTCTTAGCATGGGAAAATGAAGCACACTTAGCAATTCGTGAACAACCGGGTAAATTTGAGATCGTGACGCCTTCGCTATCTATTTTGGCAGAACCACCCGTTGCCATTGTTGAAAAGAATGCGGAAAAAGACGGCAATCTGAATCTGGCGAAAGCATATCTCAACTATTTGTATTCACCTGCTGGACAGGAAATTGCAGCGAAAAACTTCTATCGCCCACGTAATGCAACTGTCTTGAAAAAATATGCAACCACATTCAAACCGTTGAAGTTGGTGACCATTGATAAAGAATTTGGTGGTTGGAGCAAGGTACAAAAACAGCACTTTGAAAATGGTGGTGTATTTGACCAAATTGTGAAAGCCAATACGACGAAATAAAACCGAGTCCAGTAAATAGCTGTAAGGGAGCATCGACATGATTCATACTGTAATTGTACCAGGCGTGGGTGGGAGTGAACATGACCACTGGCAATCATGGTTACAACGTCAGCTCAAGTCGTGCTCTCGTGTGCAGCAGCAGGATTGGAATAAACCCATACTCCATGAGTGGGTTGAGCAATTTATCAAAACGGTTCAATCCATTCAGGAACCGATTCAAATTGTGGCGCATAGCTTTGGCTGTTTAACGACAGTCGCTGCTCTAGCACAGCATCCTGAACTAAATCAAAAAATCAAAAATTTAGTTTTGGTTGCGCCGGCCAACCCTGCTCGCTTTGGTGATGCTGGTTTTGCTCGTGAGAGCCAAAACGACTATCAACAGTATTTCCACCAAGTCAAGCTACAAGTTCCTACCCAAATGATCATCAGTGAAAATGATCCTTGGCTTAATTTTCAAGATGCGCTGCAACTGGCAAAAGCATGGAAAATTAGGCCTAAGAACTTGGGGCAAGTCGGACATATTAATGTTGCGTCAGGTTTTGGGCCATTCCCTGAAATATATGATTTTTTGATTTCAGAAAGTGTGCTAAAAAACATTAGTTTTTACAATGAAAGCAAGTATTTATTTAAATTTTCAATTTAAACACTGTAAATGATACTTGTGCCGAAATTCAGTTTTATTTGAGCTGACTCTTTTTAGGTCAGCTTTCTCTCTTTGAGGAGTAATCATGTCGCAGCGATCCCGAGTGCTGCCAGGATTTGGTCTTTCTCTAGGCTTTACCCTAGCATATTTGTCATTAATCGTTCTTATTCCATTGTCCGCTGTTTTCATTAAATCTTTAGGCATTGGTTGGGATGGTTTATGGGAAATTTTAAGTTCAGAACGTATTTTAAAATCTTTGCAGCTCAGTTTTAGTACAGCCCTGATCGCCGCGTTTATTAATGTGGTTTTTGGTCTCCTTCTGGCATGGTGTTTAGTTCGTTACCGTTTTCCGGGTAAACGCATTGTAGATGCCTTGGTCGACTTACCATTTGCCTTACCCACCGCTGTTGCAGGTATTGCACTCACTTCGCTTTATGCCCCTACAGGTTGGATCGGTCAGTATCTTGAGCTTTTAGTAATTCAAGTGGCCTATACCCCAATTGGTATTACATTGGCACTGATTTTTATTGGTATTCCTTTTGTGGTACGGACTGTGCAACCTGTTCTCAGTGACTTGGAAACAGAGTTAGAAGAAGCAGCATCAGCATTAGGTGCCAACCGTCTACAGATTGTGACCAAAGTGATTTTGCCAATTTTATTTCCAGCACTCATCACCGGTTTTGCACTTGCCTTTGCTCGTGGCGTCGGTGAATACGGTTCAGTGATCTTTATTGCAGGGAACCAACCGTTTAAAACAGAAATTGCGCCGCTCATGATTATTTCACGCTTAGAAGAATATGACTATGCAGGTGCAACCACGATTGCAGTCGTCATGTTGGTGCTGTCTTTTACCATTTTATTCCTGATTAACTTGTTACAAGCATGGGCAAGCCGTCGTACAGGGAGAACAGCACGATGAATATCAACAGTAATGCGCTTGCTGAAAAGCTACAATCGCGTGATGCAACACGTGAGCCAACTTGGGTTCGCTACACTCTGATTACGATTGCTCTGCTGTTCTTTTTAAGCTGTTTAATCCTACCGCTGATTTTGGTGTTCGTTGAGGCCTTTAAACAAGGGGTCGGTGTCTATGCACAAGCTTTGGTTCATCCAGACACGCTCTCCGCAGTCAAACTCACTTTATTAACCGCAGTGATTGCAGTTCCTCTGAATGTCGTGTTTGGTGTTGCAGCAGCTTGGTGTGTAGCCAAATTTAACTTCCGTGGTAAATCTATCTTAACCACGATTATTGATATGCCATTTTCAGTATCCCCTGTTATCGCGGGTTTAATGCTGGTGCTGATTTTTGGTACGCAAGGTTGGTTCGGTAGTTGGCTCATGGATAATGACATCAAAATTCTGTATGCCGTTCCTGCCATTGTATTAGCAACAATCTTTATCACCGTTCCTTTTGTTGCACGTGAACTTATTCCGCTCATGGAAGCCCAAGGAACTGAAGAAGAAGAAGCTGCGATTGTACTCGGTGCATCAGGCTGGCAAACCTTCTGGAAAGTAACCCTACCCAACATCAAATGGGGTTTAATTTACGGCGTCATTCTGTGTAATGCACGTGCAATGGGTGAATTTGGTGCGGTATCGGTCGTTTCAGGTCATATTCGTGGTGAAACCAATACCTTGCCTTTACATGTCGAGATTCTCTATAACGAATATACCTTTAGTGCGGCTTTTGCTGTGTCTTCACTCTTGGCGCTTTTAGCGATTGTGACCCTTGTGTTAAAAACATGGGTTGAGCTTCGCCAAGAAAAGCAAAACAAACATAATGATTCAACAGTTTAAAGGAATGACCTCATGAGTATTCAAGTTAAAAATATTGAAAAACACTTTGGTGCATTCCATGCACTGAATAACATTTCTCTCGATTTTCCTGATGGTCAATTGGTTGCATTACTTGGCCCATCCGGCTGTGGTAAAACCACCCTGCTTCGTATTATTGCAGGGCTTGAGTCCGCAGATGGCGGCCAAGTCTTCTTGGAAGGTGAAGATGCAACTAATGTACACGTACGTGAACGTGAAGTTGGCTTTGTATTTCAGCACTATGCCTTGTTTCGCCATATGACCGTATTTGACAATATCGCCTTTGGTCTCCGCGTTCGCCCACGTGCAACACGCCCATCTGAAGCTGAAATTAAAAAACGTGTCACGCGTTTACTGGACTTAGTCCAATTGGGGTTCTTGGCAGATCGTTACCCAGCACAACTCTCAGGCGGCCAGCGTCAACGTATTGCACTGGCACGTGCTTTGGCAGTTGAACCACGCGTACTGTTACTGGATGAACCTTTTGGTGCTTTGGATGCAAAAGTACGTAAAGAGCTCCGTCGTTGGTTACGTACTTTGCATGATGAACTGCATATTACCTCAATCTTTGTAACGCATGACCAAGAAGAAGCTTTAGAAGTCGCGGATCAAATCATTGTGATGAATAAAGGGAATGTCGAGCAAATTGGATCACCCCGCGAGGTTTATGAAAAGCCTGCAACGCCGTTTGTGTTTGACTTTTTAGGTCAAGCAAACCGTTTCGAAGGTCAAAATAACGCAGGGACGATCCAAATTGGTGAAGACCGTATTCAATTGGACTCTTTACGCAATGCACCTTCGGGTGACGTGATTGCTTTTGCTCGTCCAGATGAATTACGTATCCATGCACAGCCGCAAGACAATGCCATCCAAGCAACGTTCGTTCGAGAATTATGGATCGCGGGCAAAGTGGTTGCAGAGCTCCATGATCGCCAAGGCAAACTGATTGAAATATCCCTGACTTCTGAAGAAGCAAAATTACACCAATTTAGACCTAATCAAACGGTATGGTTAAGCCCATCAAACTTGCATTTATTTGCAAAACCTGCGGCTTAAGACCAATTGAATGGGGCATGTTAAATGCCTCATTCATCATAAAAGAGATCCAAAACTATGAACTTTCAACAACTCAGAATTATTCGAGAAACGGTGAGACAAAACTTCAACCTCACCGAAGCCTCTGCTGCACTATATACCTCTCAGTCAGGCGTCAGTAAGCACATCAAAGACCTAGAAGATGAATTAGGCGTACAGCTTTTTATTCGTAAAGGGAAACGCTTACTCGGTTTAACTGAACCAGGTCAAGCACTACTAGGCATTGTTGAACGCATGTTGGTCGACGCGGACAATATTAAACGTCTTGCAGATGATTTTAACCGTGTCGATGAAGGCACTTTGACGATTGCAACTACACATACGCAAGCGCGTTATGTGCTACCGCCGATTGTCAATCAATTCAAAAAAGAGTTTCCAAAAGTTCATCTTATTTTGCAACAAGCCAGCCCTGTTGAAATTACCGAAATGCTTCTACAAGGTGAAGCTGATATTGGTATTGCAACTGAGTCACTCACCACTGAGGACAATCTGGCTAGTGTACCGTTCTATAATTGGCAGCACAGTATTATTACCCCACAAAGCCACCCACTGGCGAGCAAGCAAAATATTAGCATTGCAGACTTAGCTGAATATCCACTGATTACCTATCACGGCGGTTTCACAGGCCGTTCAAAAATTGACAAAGCATTTGAAGATGCCGGTGTGGATGTCGACATCGTAATGTCTGCTTTAGATGCCGATGTGATTAAAACCTATGTTGAACTGAATATGGGGGTTGGTATTGTCAATAATGTGGCTTATGACGTTGAACGTGACTATCGTTTAAAACAAATTCCAACTGATATTTTTGGGCTAAACACCACATGGATTGCAGTGCGTAAAGGTCACCTCCTGCGTGGTTATGGCTATGAATTTATCTCGTTGTGCTCACCAGATGCAGACATTAAAGCACTTAAAAGAGTAGCTTATCCAGAAGACTAAACCATTCTTATTTTCAAAAAGAGGCCTCCAAGCCTCTTTTTTTATTTTTAAATCCATATACTTTAAACGGGTATGGTGTATTATTTGATCAACTGATAAAAACAATAGTGAGCAATAACAGTGAGTAAAAATCTGTTGGGCTCTCCATTACTTTGTTTATGTTTCTATTCGTCGGGATCATGTTTTGCTGCTGCTTTTGAACTGTCAGGTCAAACAATACAACCCTTTTTTGAACGTGGAAATTATGCAGAAATTTCTCTGGCTTATATTGATCCAGATGTTTCTGGCCAAGTTCAGCATACAGAGATACTGCAACAGTTTGGCATCACTGACTTTTCAACAGGCAATTTAAGCAATGAACAAGTAATGCTGGGAGCTGCACTAAAACTCCAACTAAATTCTCAATTCAACTTTGCTGTCATTTATGACCAGCCTTTTGCTATAGACATCGATTATCACTATCGCCCAAAGATTTATGGTGAAAGTCATGAGGTTGAATCTGCCGATATCGACTTTGAAAGTCATAATCTCAGCTCGCTTTTAGGCTATCAATTCAGCCCACAATGGGAAGTCTATGGTGGTTTAAGCTATCAAAGTTTTGCAGGCTCTTTAAAAGCCCAAGGTCAGACCTATTCTGTGTTTGATGGCTATGATGCCAAGTTTAAGCAAGATGAAAGCTTGGGCTGGTTAGCAGGGATTAGTTATCAAATTCCTGAATATTATTTTAGAACATCTTTGACCTATCGCTCAGCCATTAAGCATGAAATGACCACAACAGAGTCTATCGAGGTCGGCGTAGACACCCCCAATGTGATGGAGGTGAAAACACCACAATCGGTAAACCTTGATTTCATGACAGGACTCCCTTATCAAAATATCTTGTACGGAACGCTACGCTGGGTGAATTGGCAAGACTTTGTCATTCAACCACCCAAATTTCAAGCCGTGATCGATTATGCAGCGATACTTTACCCTGAAGCCAAAGACGTCAAACTTATTCAGTACAATGAAGATCAATGGTCTGCAAAACTTGGCCTAGCACACGTATGGAACAAAAAGTGGTTGAGTACTATGGAACTGCTCTGGGACTCTGGGATTAATAATCCTGCATCTACGCTTAATCCAAGTGATGGTTATCAAGGTATTGGTCTAGGCAGCATGTACACATACAACACTGAATTTGATATCGCGGCTGGTCTATATTATTTGCGTTTTAAGAAGTCTAAAACATCTTCTGACTCAAACCCACTGGCAAACATTACAGGACTTTCAGCGCTGAATGATAATGATGCATGGATCTTAGGACTCAAATTTGCCCATCATTTTTAAAGAATTTAGCTAAAGTCAGACATAAAAAAACGAGCCGAAGCTCGTTTTTTATGTGTTAATTACCAGTGGTAACTTACACCTAGTTTTGCAACTGGCATCCACTCGTATTTATCGTCATTCGCAATTTTACGCGCTTCATTATCAGCAGCAGTTTGACCTGAAGTTGAACCACCGACTTCTTGTAATCCTGTCGCTGTTAAATTTACAGAAGGGTTACCTGTGTAGTAAGCACCCACTTCACCAAATACACCCCAGTTTTGATTAATCTTAGGTGCTAAACCAAAACCTACATATGGAGCAATATCATTTTTATATGCTAAAGAACCATCGACAGAACCACTACCTGATGGAGCATTGAAGTTCTTACCATCAATTTTGATTGTGTCATTTGAATTATTCAAACGTTTGCTCAATGCATAATCGTTATCAATGTAACCTACACCAGCTGCAACGTATAAACCTTGAGCCCATCGATTTGTACTTGTACCCCATGGACGAATCTCAGCATTTAAATAAGCAAGGCTGTTGTCCATATCCATGTCGTATTTGGTGCCATCGATAGACAAATCATCAGACCATGAAATGTCACCACCGTTGTAACCTAACGCTAAACCCACATATGGGTTAGCTGTCCACAACAAAGCGCCACCATAACCTGTTGTACCGACTTCAGCACGAACACCAGTAGGAATTAATTTATTTTGGTCAAAAGCATAACCATCTTTTACGACTGCATCATCAGCAAAAGCTGTACCTGCGACTGCTGACATTGCTGCTGCAATTGCAACTAAACGTAATGATTTCATGTTTTTTTCTCCTCCAATCAAAGATTTTTTACATCATTTACAATTTTTTGATGAGCCCATCTTAAAACACCCTCTGACTGTTTTTTATTCTAGATTTAGGTTGTTTTTGTTATTTTTTGATACATTTTATACTTTCTTGTTGTTTTAAATCACAATTCTTTACTTAATCCTCCAGTTAAACCAGCCCTAAAAGTCTTATATCCAATCATTCATTATTATTTCCGATCCTATGCTGTTTTTTCATCTATTCTCTGCACAATTTAGTGTAAAATCAGGAAAATTTTTTTTCTGGAAGGAAGATCATGTCTCAGCTTTCAACAATTATTGAACAAGCGTTTGAAGACCGTGCGAATTTTACAGCAGCGGACTGTCCTGCTGAAGTTCGTGCAGCAGTTGAAGAAGTCATTGCTGGTTTAGATAACGGGACATTACGTGTTGCTGAAAAAATTGATGGTGAGTGGGTTGTTCATCAATGGGTGAAAAAAGCTGTGCTTTTATCATTTAAACTAAATGACAACAAACCAATTGAGTCATGTGACCTTCAATTCTACGACAAAGTAGATACTAAATTTACAGGTTGGACTGAAGAACAGTTTAAAGCGGCTGGCGTACGTGTTGTTCCTCCTGCGGTTGCCCGTAAAGGTTCTTTCCAAGCGAAAAACGTGGTGTTAATGCCTTCTTATGTGAACATTGGTGCATATGTTGACGAAGGCACCATGGTTGACACATGGGCGACTGTTGGTTCATGTGCTCAAATTGGTAAAAATGTTCACCTATCTGGTGGTGTAGGTATTGGTGGTGTTCTTGAGCCACTTCAAGCGAACCCAACGATTATTGAAGACAACTGCTTCATCGGTGCACGTTCTGAAATCGTAGAAGGTGTGATTGTAGAAGAAGGTTCTGTAATTTCTATGGGCGTGTTCATCGGTCAATCAACTAAGATTTTTGACCGCGCAACTGGCGAAATTCACTACGGCCGTGTACCAGCAGGTTCTGTTGTAGTTGCGGGGAGCTTACCTTCTAAATGTGGTACTTACAGCCTGTATGCTGCAATCATCGTAAAAAAAGTAGATGCACAAACACGTTCTAAAACGAGCTTGAACGATTTACTACGCGACGAATAATTTTTAGTTGTCGTGCGGAACTCAAGTTCCTCATCTCTACGGTTAAGACTAGCCGTAGAGATTTTTGTTTTTCTAACCTGTGGTTTAATTTTGCTATGAATACGCTTCGATCTTCTGCTATCCCTGTTTCTGATCCTTCTGCGGGTCTACGTATCACGGAGATCTTTTATTCTTTGCAAGGAGAAGCCAACACCTCAGGACTGCCAACAGTTTTTATTCGTTTAACGGGTTGTCCACTACGTTGTACATACTGCGATACGACCTACTCGTTTGAAGGTGGCGAACGCCAATCTTTAGATCAGATTATTCAAACCACGCTTGATTTTAAAACCCCTTATGTCTGCGTGACAGGTGGTGAACCTCTTGCACAGCCCAATGCGTTGCCTTTAATGCAACGTCTTGCTGACCTCGGCTGTCAAGTCTCTTTAGAAACCAGTGGCGCTTTAGATGTGTCTAAGGTTGACCCACGTGTTTCAAAAGTATTAGATTTGAAAACCCCAACTTCAGGTGAAGTTGCACGAAATTTGCTTTCGAATCTCGACCATTTAACCCAGCACGACCAAATCAAATTTGTCATTTGTAACCGTGAGGATTATGAATGGTCAAAACAGCAAGTTGAAGACTATAAACTCAATGAAAAAGTCAGCACAGTATGGTTCTCTCCTGCTTTTGCCGTTGAGAAAGGTGCTACTCGTTTACCTCAACTTGCACGTGACTTAGCGCAATGGATATTAGAAGACCATCTCCCTGTTTGCTTCCAACTCCAACTCCACAAGTTGCTTTGGAATGACGAAACTGGTCGCTAATACATTGCCTATTCATCTTTAATTTATATTTGGAGAAATTTGTATGCGCCCTCGTGCCATAGTTTTGTTATCTGGCGGTTTAGACTCAACAACTTGTTTAGCATGGGCGCAAGCACAGTATGACTGTACAGCGCTCAGCTTTATGTATGGTCAACGCTCAACCACTGAGCTCGATGCCGCACGCGAACTGACAAAAAAAGCAGGCGTAGAACATCGTGTCATTAATATCGACTTAGGTAATTTGGGCGGTTCTGCGTTAACAGACCATAGCATTGATGTTCCAGATCATGAACAAGTCGGTATTCCTGTAACTTATGTTCCAGCACGTAACACGATTTTCTTATCTTATGCCCTAGCAGCAGCAGAAGTTTTAGATGCCGAAGCCATTGTGATTGGTATTAATGCTGTTGATTATTCAGGGTATCCAGACTGTCGTCCTGAATTTATTGAGGCATTTGCCAACATGGCTCGCCTTGCAACCAAGGTTGGCGTTGAAGGAAAACCTCTTAAATTTGAAACACCTCTGTTACATTTATCCAAAGCAAATATTATTCGCTTAGGTATAGAACATGGCGTAGACTATAGTCAAACGGTGTCTTGCTACCAAGCAGATGACCAAGGACGTGCTTGTGGGAAATGCGACAGCTGCCGTCTTCGTAAAGAAGGTTTTGCAGATGCTGGCGTAACAGACCCAACGCGTTATATACCGTAACGACAAGGTACAGTTTATGAAAAATTTAAAATCAAACATTTTGCTTTCTACATTGGTGTCTGCAGCTGCATTGTTCGCTACAGCTTCAAATGCTGCTGAATCGAACAAATTACAAGAAGCGTATAAAAGCAGCAATGTAAAATCGGCATTAATTAATGTTTGTAAAGAAGAAACTGCAAAAAGCAAAAAGCTTAGCGCAGCAGAAGTAAGCAAATACTGTACTTGTGCAGTTGAAGCTGATGGTAAGTTGACCAATGCACAAAAATGGGAAATCCAAAGTGCGATCAACCAAAAGAAAAGCCCATCTACTTTAGCTTTTGTACAAAAGCAAAATAAAGACTTGCAAACATGTTTCGGTCCACAGTTAACAGGTAAATTAAAATCTTTAACTGAAGAAGCAATGAAAGCTGCTCCGAAAAAATAATTCACTGAATGTGAATAAAGCCTGCTCTATGCAGGCTTTTTTATATGTTCAAAATAGATAGAATCTGAAAATATGCTCACCCAATGGAATACACGCGCCCAAAATCGCAAATTTGTTGCGTCATATAGTGGTGGAAAAGACAGCAGCCTTGCTTTATACCAAGCTATGCAAATGGGTAAACCTGTTGCATTAATCGTCATGTTAGAAGAGCAAGGTCTGAAATCGCGCTCACATGGGATGTCCCTCGATATTATTCATGCGCAGGCAAAAGCAATTGGGCTTCCCATCTACAGTGCCTCCGCAACGTGGCAAGACTATCAAAGCCAGTTCATTCAACTATTGCAAAAAACTCAAGCACTTGGAGCAGAAACCTTAGTCACAGGTGATATTGATTTAATGGCACATGCTGAATGGAATCAATCCGTTTGCGATAAAAGTGAGCTCAGCTTATGTATGCCACTATGGCAACGTCCACGTTCAGACATTGTGCATGAGTTTATTCAGCTTGGTTTTCAAAGCCTCATAGTTACGGTCAACTTAAACTTAGGCATGACAGTTGAAGACTTAGGTCAAGTGCTTAGTCTTGAATATGTCAATGAACTGGTTGCAAGAGGTATTGACCCTTGTGGTGAAGCAGGTGAATTCCACACTACGGTGATTGATGGCCCAATTTTCAAACATCCACTTTCAGTCGTTAAAGGTGATATTCTGTATAACGAAAATTATGCCTTTTTACCACTTGAATTAGAACACCGCGACATTTAAGGATAGAACATGACTGATACGATCCAACTTCCAAATCAGAACTTTCCAGCCACAACAGGTGAAATAAACTTAACTGAAGTGCCGACTGAGTGGCTAATTGTGTATTTTTACCCGAAAGATTCAACGCCAGGCTGCACAACTCAAGCCGTTGGTTTTTCATGTTTAAAAGATCAGTTTGATGCCTTACAAACCACGATCATTGGTGTTTCACGTGACTCGGTTAAAGCGCACCAGAATTTTACAGAAAAGCAGGCTTTAACCATTAATTTAATTAGCGACAAAGAAGAAGTGCTGTGTAAACACTTTGATGTGATTAAAGAAAAAAATATGTATGGTAAAAAAGTGATGGGTATTGAGCGCTCAACTTTTATTTTCCATAACGGTAAGCTGGTTAAAGAGTATCGTAAGGTAAAAGCTGCGGGACATGCTGAACAAGTTTTAGAAGACTTAAAAGCATTACAAGCTTAATGTACATAAGCCCGCAGATGCGGGCTTTGTTTTTTGTGATTTTTTAATTTATTGTTTTTTATTGCACACGCTTTTTATTTCGCAAGCAGTGAAATGGCGATTCCCCACATCACCAACGCGATGATCCCATCCAGTACATTCCACGCTTTCGGATTGGCAAAAATGGGGATAAGCACACGAGCACCATAGCCCAAAGCAAAGAAAAACAACCAAGATGCACACACAGCCCCCAAAGCAAAGTACGCAGGTTGCTCAAACTGTGTTGAAATAGAACCCAGTAAAATAACCGTATCTAAATACACATGCGGATTAAGCCAAGTCAGCGCCAAACACAGCAAAACAATATTCATTAGATGATGCTTTTCAATGGGACTTAACTCCAAGCCCTGCTGTGATTTGAATGCCCGCAGTGCATGTTGGAATCCGTAACAAAACAGGAAAAGCGCCCCTGCCCATTTGGAAAACTGAATAATTTCAGGATAGTGCTGAAGCACTTTTGAAAAACCCGAAACACCCAAGACAATTAGAATCGAATCCGACAATGCACAGACAAAACATACCCAAAAAACGAACTGCTTTTTGAGCCCCTGTTTAAGCACAAATGCATTTTGAGCCCCAATGGCAATAATGAGGCTCATACCAACTGCAAGCCCTTGTACATATGTACTTAACATTTTGACTTTTCAACTTAATTGATGATGTCAGGATTATCTTTCATTTTTAATTAAATTAAGTATTATTTAGAAAATATCAATATAACTAAAATATATTTAGTTTAAAGTGAGTCCAGATATGCTGAATCATAAACAGTGCGACGCATTTTTAGCTGTGGCAGAAACAGGAAGTTTTGACCTTGCTGCTGAACAGCTATGCATTACTGCTTCAGCCGTCACTTTACGCATACAAAGCCTAGAAAAAAGCTTGGGGCATTTATTAATTGTGCGCGAAAGACCTTGCCGCCCGACACAAGCAGGTCAATCGCTGCTACATTATTTGCAACATAGCCGACTGTTAGAACAAAGTTTCATTCAGAACCTCACGGGTCATATGAACACCTCTGCTTTTTATCAAATCAACATTGCAACCAATGCCGACTCCTTAGCGACATGGCTGTTGCCGTTGCTACAGTCAACATTAATTGAACAAAAGATCGTGGTGCATTTTCAGGTCGATGATCAATCGCAAACCCATCACTTACTTGAAGCCGGTTTGGTGAATGCCTGCGTGACAGATGAATACCAAGCCATGAAAGGCTGCGTAGCGGAATACATTGGCGATATGAACTATCGTTTTGTCGCCACCCCAACTTTTGCACAGCAATGGTTTAAACAAGGCGTTAACCGGGTGTCTCTACGTGCAGCTCCTGCACTGATCTTTAACGCAAAAGATCAACTCCACACCGCGTATATCCAACAAAAGTTTGGCCTCAATCCAACTCAATATCCACATCACTTTATTCCGTCTTCCAGTGCATTTTTTGATGCGGTTACGATGGGACTCGGTTACGGTTGGTTACCCTATTACCAAGCCAAACCGCGTTTGGCGGATGGCTCATTGGTTGAGGTGGATCCTCAACTCAATATCGATTTGCCTTTGTATTGGCATCATTGGAAACAGCAGTCGATGCAGTTAAATCTGCTAACAGATCTCTTGATTGAACAGGCTCACGCAGCGATGAATTAAACAAGACCTGAATAATATAGGTCTTTAAGATATGGAGTCTCTATTGCACTTTCCACTGCCCTGACAGTTGAATATTCACTTTTTCGCCTACACCTCCAATGGCTTTTTTCATGCCAAAGTCACTTCGATTAATCACGGCTGATGAATGAACATCCAGTAGATTGGCATTATTGGCACTCGGTTTTATTGTGGTGCTAAAGCTAACAGGCTTGGTAATGCCGCGAAGTGTTAAGTTTCCAACAATATTATATTGACCACCACCCAAGTCTTTAAAACTGGTGCTTTTAAAATTAGCGGTTTTGTATTTGGATGCATAAAACAAATCTTCACCCAAAATCATATTTTTCAGTGAAGGCTTGCTCAAGCTTAGGCTATTTACATCCATGACAAAATGTGTCGAAGCATGCTGTGGTGCTTTGACATCAAACTGCATGCTGGATTGCACCCGATTAAACTTAGCTCTTACAACAGTTACACCCAAGGATTTAATTTCAAAACCTACATTACTCTGAGGTGTCAATGTCCATGACTGGGCCTGTACTTGAGTGCTGAATGCAAATGTAACACCTGCAATCAGTAAAGCATTTTTAATGACCGCATAACGTGCAATCTGTTTCATCTGTTGTTTTCTATCCATGGAACTCGATCCTCGTCGAAATATTTTTATTCGACTGAGAACATTAGTCTAAATTGGATAGGTCCTGAGTTAAAAATTTGTGTTGTAACTGTTTATATATTTCACTTTGTTGGAATTTATGTAAAAACTCACTGGTCCCCAATGGAAACGCCTGCTCTAAAATATCGCCTCGATAATAAGCCTCACGAACAGGTGTTGCAGACATCGCGTCTTGTAGACTATCGAGCTCAACCATTTGCCACTCAGGAAAAAGCTGTAAATAATACGAGGAATCATCTTTAAAATGGCCAATCAGTCCAACCTTCGCCTCAGGTGTGACTACATGATTCACTACTTTTTTTACCAATTGCACCCATTTAACATCATTATAAACATCAATTACATGTACAAAGTGAATCCGTTTTTGATGCGCCTCTGAGAAGCTCGATAAAATCATTTCTTCACGTTCAGATGCTAAAAAGGGATTTTTCGTATTTCGTTCATTTTGCGCAGAGCCTAAAGCCAAAATGACATTTTCACTTTGCTCTAAAGCAATCTTAATGGTTTGCATATGCGCCAAGTGAAATGGCTGGAAGCGACCAATGAATACGAGATAATCAAATGTATATGGCATAAATCTTTTACTTTTTTATGAACTGGTCAGTTGTGTCGATCATAAAATTATGCGACATAATGAGCCCATAAAATTAAACCAAACTTTCTAGCAAGGATAGTACGATGACACTGAGCTGTATTCAACAACCTCATCAACATTTGAATGCAAAATTAGACAATGGCGTACTGACATTAGCCATTCACCGTCCTGAAGCAAAGAATGCGTTGTATGGCGAACTTTATTTATGGATCGCAAAAGCTTTAGATGAAGCAGATCTAGACAATAGCGTTCGTGCTGTCATTCTACGTGGTGAAGACGCGGACTTTACCGCAGGCAACGACATGCAAGATTTTATGAAATCTGCAGCACAAAAAGGTCAAGCACCTGCGGCTGAAGGCCCTCCATTTATTTTACTTAAATCTGCGGCAAAATTTTCTAAACCGTTGATTGCGGCTGTACGTGGTGTGGCGATTGGTATTGGGGTAACGATCCTGTTACATTGTGACTTGGTTTATAGCGACAACACTGCCCTATTCCAGATTCCATTTGTCAGCCTTGGTTTATCTCCAGAAGGTGCTTCAAGCAAATTATTGGTAGAACAAGCAGGTTATCACAAAGCTGCTGAATTACTGCTGACCGCTCAGAAGTTTGACAGTGCAACTGCAGTTGCTGCAAACCTTGTGAATAGTATTGAAGATGATGTCTATGCTGTAGCAGCTAAAAAAGCGGCACAGTTGTCTGCTTTACCTTTAGCCTCTTTAGTGCAGTCTAAAGCTTTGATGAAGCACAATGTAAATGAAATTGTGGCTTGGATTGATCATGAAGCTGAAATTTTCATGGATCGTGTCGGCTCACCAGAAATGATGGAAGCCGTATCAGCATTTATGCAAAAGCGTAAACCTGATTTCACCCAGTTCAACTAATCCTTGATCGTTGAATCACTAAAAACCACTGTGTTTCATATTACACAGTGGTTTTTTTATTTTCCGTCCCAACATATTTAAGAACCCATTCGGAAAAACTACTTATGTCGAACACTACAGAAAAAAAGCGTTACTTTGAGCCTGCTCCACAAGACATCGATGTCGAAAATTTTAAAAAAGTCATCCAAAGCCGCCGTTCGGTTCGCAAATTTACCAAGAAAGAAATTCCAGCTGATGTGCTTGATGACTGTTTAGATTTGGCCCTACTTGCGCCCAATTCATCTAACTTACAGCCTTGGACTTTTTATGTGGTGCAGAATCCGACTAAGAAAAAACAGCTGGTCAAAGCTTGCCTAAACCAGCTTGCAGCTAAAACGGCGTCAGAACTGATCGTGTGTGTCGCGCGTACAGACCGTAATGATGAAATGGCAAAACGTAATATTACCGAGTTCCCTTTTCCTGAAGCGCCTGCGGCTGTACAGAAATATTATAAGTTCATTCCTTATAACTATAAGACAGGTTATTTCAATGCACTGGGTAACTTTAAGAAAGTGGCTTTCAAAATTGCACGTAGCTTAGACAAACAACTGCCTGTAACTGCGTTTAATCAAGCCGATGCTAAGCTTTGGGCAAGTAAAACCACAGCTTTAGCTTGTGAGAACCTAGTGCTAGCTTTACGGGCTTATGGTTTCGATAGTTGTATGATGGAAGGTTTTGATGAGCCTTTGCTGCGTAAACTGTTAAATCTGAATGATCAGCAATACCCTGTGATGGTGATTGGTGCAGGTGAGCGTGCAGAAGACGGTGTATTTTTTCCGCAGTACCGTTTTGATCGTGAGTTATTTATTCAGAAGGTTTAATATTAGCTTTCTCAATGGAATCCTTTCATTCAAGTTTTAATTTCAGGATTAACCTTCGGTTCGACCTACTTTTCTTTCGGGAAAAGTAGGCAAAACCATTGTCATTCGCAAAACTCGTTCTATTCCGCCTTTTATCAATTTAGTCGCAGAAACTTTATCTGATCAATTAAGTCCTGCCTCAAACAGTTGCGAATGCCGTTAACGTGTCTCAAATATATTTTTAGATTCACCATTGAAGAACATCGACCATCTGAATAAACTCAAAAGCTGGCTCTTCATAGGGATGGCTTAATGTTAAAGCCTTTGCCACAGCAGAGGCTTTTTCCTCTGGAACAATGGTTTCCACCCGCCACTCTGGAATTTGCTCCAAAGTATCCAACTCACCTATAAATGGATTTGCTCCTTTTACAGGTTTAAACTGGCCTGTACCCAAAACCTGCCATGCACAGTGTTCATAGTTTCCTATACCACCTGCCCCTGCTTCAAAAATCGCAAGTTTGGTGGATTCAAGGTGAGATTCGGGAACATAGTAAATAAGTTTGAGCATTAAACTACTCTTTATGAGAATTTGATAATTTTTCGGACTCAGCTCTTATATCCCAAGTTGAGAAAAGAAACACTGACATGGTTCCTGCTAAATTCACTGCTAATTCTGCATGTCTTGGAGCAGGTCTAAAATTAACTTTCCCTTGTCCATGTGCATCACCAACCTTATTTCGTAAAGCCCCTAGTCCTTCAACAATAGAACTACAACCACCTAAGATTTGCTTAAAAGTTTGCTCTGTATGTTGTGATGGAGATAGGTTCAACTTTTTGTTTAATAGACGGTACAAATGATTAATATCAGGACTATTTCCATAATCAACATTGAAGTCATCCAATATATGCTTACAAGTAGATTCCAATAATGTTCTCGACAACGTAATTGCCCCTTCGGGATCTGTACTTCGTCTTTCTAAAGCTTTACCCCATATTTGATGAATGTAATCAGAACTTAAACCTTCAATTTTATTCATCACTAGATGGTCTAATGGAGTTGTATCTAAACTTTCCAAGACATCGAACAATTCATTAAAATCATCATAGATATGTTGTTTACATTCCTCATAACCATTAAAAGTATTTTTTAAATAGTCATTCGCCTGATCTAAAGATCTAGAATTTTTCACTAATGTTGGAAGATAAGGTTTTAGATTATTAATTTTAATCAGCTCATTTCTCAATTGAATAAATGCTTCGTCAGAGCCTTGCTCTAATTTGTCTAAGACTCTAGAGATGATTAACTCTTGTAATAATGAAACTGTTTTTATTAAATCTGTCATTTTTAATCTTAAATATTCAAACTTTAAATATTTTATAAGTATATAAAAATAAAGCCATAAATATTTTTGAATATCTTATCATCAATAAAAATCCACCTTTCGTTGGTTCTTTAACTTTCAAAAATCACATCTGCAATGCATAACCCAAAATCAAAAAGATCAATTGCAAGCTCAAAATCACAGCAAACAACTTCCATCCTTTTTTACGCAATGCAGACTTATCTACTGCTTCGTATGTAACTGTTTTAATCATGTCATCACCTCATACATGAGTGTTGATACTGAAATTGTTTAGTGATCCATCTTTCTTCTATTTTGCATGATATTTGTGCATTTATTACACAATATCACTTTTACATAAATATAAAAGCAAAATCTAAACCAACTTCAGCGGGAGAATTAAAAAAATAAAAAACGATTCAATAAAAAAGCCACCCGAAGGTGGCTTTTCAAAACCCAGACTTCAGATTAACCAATGAACTTACGTGCATTACGGAACATACGTAACCATGCACCATCTTCCGTCCACTCTTCAGGCTTCCAAGAATGCTGTACAGCACGGAAGTTACGTTCAGGGTGCGGCATCATAATTGTTGCACGACCATCTTTCGATGTGACACCTGAAATCGCTTCTGGTGAACCATTCGGGTTCATTGGATAGTGTTGAGTTGGGTTCCCTTGGCTATCGACATAACGCAAGATCACTTGATTACCTGCATTTAATGCAGCCAAGTTATCCGCACTTGTCACCACACGACCTTCACCATGTGCAACTGCGATCGGCAAGATTGAACCTTCCATGCCTTCTAACAATACAGATTTCGATTTTTCAACACGAACGTTTACTGCACGCGCTTCAAACATCTCAGAAGTGTTGCGATGGAAACGTGGCCAAGCTTCAGCACCTGGAATCAGTGGCGCCAATTGCGACAACATTTGACAGCCGTTGCAAATACCAAGAGAGAACGTTTCGTCACGATTGAAGAATTTTTCAAATTGGTCACGAAGTTTCGGGTTGAACAAAACTGATTTCGCCCAACCACCACCAGCGCCCATGACGTCTCCGTAAGAGAAACCACCACATGCCACAAGACCTTCAAAGTCATCTAGGCTGATACGACCTGCAAGTAAGTCGCTCATGTGCACGTCTACAGTGTTGAAACCAACTTTGTCGAATGCCGCAGCCATTTCAACATGACCGTTTACGCCTTGTTCACGTAAGATCACCATGTTTGGACGGCGTTCATTGATGTACGGCGCTTCGATTGGCTCATTCAAATCAAATGTAGGTTTTGCAATAATACCTGCATGTGATTTGTCCGTGATCAATGCAAATTCTTGATCCGCTGTTTCCACGTTATCACGTAGACGTTGGATCTGATGTGATACTTCAGTCCACGCCACTTGCAAATCTGCACGCTCTAGCACTAAACCATTTACAGTCAATTGATCTGTATTGTTTACCGTACCAATAACCTCAATTGCATCGCGTAATGTAGATGCCGCAACTTCTTCTGCAAGTGTTGCCCAATCAGACGCACTGATTTGAAGCACTGCACCAATTTCTTCTGCAAATAGGCTTTCAGTTGATTGATCTTCTAAAGCGACACCGAGACGTGCTGCAAACATCATTTCCGCAACAGTTGCAAGCAAACCACCATCACCGATGTCGTGGTAAGCCTTAATTAAGCCGCGGTTGTTCCAGTCTTGAACCAAGGCAAAGAATGCTTTGAAGTCGTCAAAACTATCTACATCAGGTGTCACTGAACCAATGGCTTTATAGACCTGAGCAAGGATAGAACCACCGAGACGGAACTGACCTTTAGAAAGATCAATACGCACCAATACTGATTCTTCATTTTTCAATTCAGGCGTTAAGGTTTTACGCACATCCGTCACTGGTGCAAAGGCTGTGATGACTCCTGACATCGGTGAAGTCACCGATTTGTCTTCGCCTTCATCATTCCAAGTCGTACGCATTGACAATGAGTCTTTACCCACTGGAATTGCAATACCCAAAGCTGGACACATTTCCATACCGATGGCTTTTACACCTTCGAATAAAGCTTGGTCTTCACCTTTCTGCCCTGCAGCCGCCATCCAGTTTGCAGACAATTTAATGTCACTGATCTGGTCGATTTTTGCAGACATAATATTTGAAATCGACTCTGCAACCGATAAACGTGCAGATGCCGCAGGATTTAACAAGGCAACAGGTGGACGTTCACCCATCGCCATGGCTTCACCTGTATAGCCTTGTAAGCTTGTTGTGGTTACTGCTGCATCTGCAACAGGAACCTGCCAACGACCTACAAACTGATCACGTGCAACCATACCTGTAATTGAACGGTCACCAATGGTGATCAGGAATGATTTCGATGCAACCGTTGGGTTTTTAAGTACACGGTAAATCGCATCTTTCAAATCTGTAACTTTAGATGCATCAAAGTCGTCGCCTTGACGTTCAATCGTTTCATACGAACGGCTCATACGAGGTGTGCCACCCAGCATGACTTGCATTGGCATATCCACGGCTTTGTTATCAAACAATGGGTCGTTCACCGTCAATTGACGCGCTTCAGTTGCTTCACCTAAAACGGCAAACGGACAACGTTCACGGGCACATAATGATTCAAATAATTCTAAAGAACTTGGACGAATCGCCAACACATAACGCTCTTGCGCTTCGTTTGACCAGATCTCCATTGGAGACATGCCCGGCTCAAGCGAAGGAATCTTACGCAAATCAAGAATCGCACCCAGTTCGTGGTCATTCACCAACTCAGGCATTGCGTTCGAAACACCACCTGCACCCACGTCATGCACAGACACGATTGGGTTGAAGTCTTCCATACGCCAGCATGCATCAATCACTTCTTGGCAACGGCGTTCCATTTCAGGGTTTTCACGTTGTACAGAAGCGAAGTCTAGGTTTTCACCGAGTTTACCGCTGTCTACAGAAGATGCCGCACCGCCACCAAGACCGATCAGCATTGCAGGGCCACCAAGAACAATCAGCAAGTCACCCGGTTGAATCGCATCTTTTTCAACATGGTCAGGACGGATGTTACCATAACCACCAGCAATCATGATTGGCTTATGGAAACCTTTCACATCGCCATTAACGTTTTGCTCAAAAGTTCGGAAGTAACCATTTAACGCAGGGCGACCAAACTCGTTGTTGAACGCAGCACCACCCAAAGGCCCTTCAATCATGATTTGAAGTGGAGAAGCCATACGAGATGGCTTGCCGTAGTTTTCTTCCCAAGGCTGTTCAAAACCCGGAATGTTCAAGTTAGACACTGTAAAGCCTGTTAAGCCTGCTTTTGGTTTACCACCACGACCTGTTGCACCTTCATCACGAATTTCACCGCCCGAACCAGTCGCAGCACCCGCGAATGGCGCAATCGCTGTTGGGTGGTTATGCGTTTCCACTTTCATCAAGATATGAGCAGCTTGGCTCTTGTATTTATAAACGTGGTGACCAGTCGCTTCATCTTTCTTCGGATAGAAACGCTGAGTATCAAAACCAACAATCACCGAAGCATTGTCTTTATATGCTGACAATACGTCTGTCGGTGATTCTTTATAAGTGTTTTTAATCATTTGGAATAATGACAATGGTTGTTTTTCACCATCAATTGTCCATTCAGAACCAAAGATTTTATGACGACAGTGCTCTGAGTTTGCCTGAGCAAACATCATTAGTTCAATATCGTGCGGATTACGACCGAGCTTGTTAAAAGCAGCAACTAAATAATCAATTTCTTCATCAGAGAGTGCAAAACCAAACTCAGAATTCGCCTTCACTAAAGCATCTTTACCCTGACCTAAAATGTCGATTGCATTTAAAGGCTTTGGTGCAGTTTCAGAGAACAATACAGCCGCGTCTTCAATTTGATTGAACACACTTTCAGTCATACGGTCATGTAAAACTTGTTTTACTGCATCCGATACTTCAGAAATACCTTTTAAAGTAAACAAAACACCGCGTTCTAAGCGGTGTATCGGGGTATTACAGTTAGCAAAAATATCCGTTGCCTTTGATGACCACGGCGAGATTGTGCCTACACGTGGCGTCACAAGGACTTGAACTTCATCACTTGTCGCTTCGCGAACTTGGAAGGTTGCGCCATCATTTAATAGCTGCAAAGCAGATTGCTGTTGTTGCTCGTCGAGCGCTTGGTCGAAAAGGTAAACCCATTGGCTTTCTATTGATTGAACAGAACTGATAGACGATACACGTGTTAAAAGTTGTGTTTGCTTAAAAGAAGAGTGTGCAGGTGCACCGGCAACGATAAACATGCTGTTTTTGGCTCCACGGGCAGGTCTAGACAACCTACCTCAATGTGACTTGAAGAGAGCGCATATTCTACTGTGTATTGCCAAAATCAGCTAGTCGTCTACGACTTAAAAAAGTGAGATTTCTTTGTTTTAAAAGATCAATTTACTTTGACTTTAAAAATCAAACATGATTAGTAACAAATGTTTTAAGGGATAAATTTCAAAGATGCCCGACTTTTGGGCTTTTGTCGGGTTCTAAAAACCCTTTTCAATTGATTTTTAAGCTGCAAATAACGAAGTCGATAGCCTCCTTGAGAACAAACATGACTGCTTTAAGATGTTCTATTTCTGAAAACTTAATACTGCATAAATTAAAAGACAACTTATGTCGCAGCCCTCTAGAGCTCGTCACACTTTTTTGGCATGATAAAGCCAATAACTCACTGAATAACGATAAATGATGCAAATGCGTTGGTTAGAACTGCTCTCAACAGTTCGTATTGGAAGTAAAAAGCAAAACACAGAATTGGCACGTAGTCCATTTCACAAAGATTATGATCGAATTATTTTTTCCCAAAGTTTTCGCCAACTGAACCGAAAAACCCAAGTCCATCCACTGACTCAACACGATGGCATTCATACTCGTTTAACGCATTCGCTTGAAGTCTCCTGTATTGGCCGCTCTCTTGGCATGCTGGCAGCGGAAAAGATCAAAGATGAACTACCAATGTGGATTTCCCCTGCCGATGTTGGAGCCATTATTCAAGCGGCTTGTTTAGCACATGATATTGGGAACCCACCGTTTGGTCATGCGGGTGAATATGCCATTCGTGAATGGTTTGACGATGCATCACATGGCAACTTTTTAGAGAAACTTTCCGCAGAAGAACAAGCCGATGTGCGTCAGTTTGAAGGAAATGCCCAAGGTCTACGCTTACTGACTAAAATTGACTATCACCCTAATGATGGTGGCATGCGTCTAACCTATGCAACACTTGGGGCTTACTTAAAATATCCGTGGCTATCTAAAACCATCGAGTCACAAGGCAATACCCCTGCCAGTAAACGTGCCAAATTTGGCTGCTATCAAGCAGAAAAAGAAATCCTGCAACAAATTGCAGAGCAACTCGGACTGATTCAACTGGGTGAATACCATTATTGTCGTCATCCGTTGACTTATTTACTTGAAGCAGCAGATGATATTTGCTACGCCCTGATTGACCTTGAAGATGGCATTATTTTAAACATGTTGTCTTATGAAGAAGTTGAACCGATTTTTTTAAGCTTACTTGGTGAATATAGCGCACCAACTGAACTGTCGATGCCAGATACTACGTGGCAGCAAAAAATTGCAGCGTTGCGCGGACGCGTGATGAAACGTCTGGTTGAAGAAGTCACATCTGCTTTTGCTAAGCATCATTTTGAAATTTTAAACGGACAACTGGCTGGCAGCTTACTGCAATACTGCGCTGCCGATATTGAGTTAGGCATTAACCGTGCAAAGGATTTAGCTCGCGATAAAATATTTGAACACCCACAAAAAGCGGGTTTGGAAATTATTGCCCATCAAAGCTTACAAAATATTTTAGATGCTTTTATTCCGCTCACTACACCTCATAAAACATTGAGCTTTAAAGAACAACGCTTAATGGCTATTTTATGTCGTTCTGGTGCGCACTTTGGCAGTAACCATTATGAAAACATTATGCAGGTCTTAGATATTATTTCTAAATTTTCAGACCACCAAGCGTATAACTTGTCTCAAGAGTTACAAGGCAATAAGGCAGGATTGATTTAAATAAGTCATCAACATCCAGTTTGATGATAAAGCCATCAATCCGAACTCAATTTTCCATGAGTCTTTTGCCTTTCTGCGCAATGCTCACTACTATGCAACCATTGATAAAAAAGTGAATCACACAACATGATCGGATGTCTTATTGGTGAAGTCTTCGCACTAGAAGCACCCACCGTACTTTTAAATGTAAATGGTGTCGGTTATGAAATTGATACACCACTGACGACCTTCTGCCAACTACAAAAAGGCCAGAACATTACCTTATGGACGCACCTTGCCGTGCGTGAAGATGCTCAACTGCTCTATGGCTTTTTGCATCAACAAGAAAAAATCATTTTTCGCACCCTGTTAAAGGTCAACGGTGTCGGCCCTAAAATGGCTTTAGGTATCTTATCCACGCTTAGTGTCGATATGCTGATTCATACTGTTGAGCATGAAGATATCAACACACTGGTCAAAGTACCGGGCGTGGGTAAAAAAACTGCTGAACGCCTCATGATTGAACTACGTGATCGCTTTAAAGCGATGTCTTCAGGCGCAGCGCCAAGCAACTCAACCAGTGAACAAATCCAGTTCACAGGCAACTCTGCCGTTGCAGAAGCTGAAGCGGCATTACAATCTTTAGGTTACAAACCTTTAGAAGCACAGAAATTGGTCAGTGCAGCAAAAGGTGATTTCACTGAAGCAAGCGACATCATCCGTGCTGCACTCAAATCGATGAATAAATAATCCAAATAGACACACGAAGGCGACATGGATGTCGCCATGTTGGATTGGGATATAAGGACATATCCTCAATCCAACACAAGATTTTTGTTACTTTTGATCTTTCAAAAGTAAGGCAATGCCTACACAATGGTACCTAAACACAAATCATAATTTGAGGCTGTGCCTCGAAAGTTCAGCCAGAGATTGATTTAACTATATGCAAGACCGTCTCATCGGTGGTTCCGAAAAACCCGAAGATCATATCGACCGCGCTATCCGCCCGACCTCACTCGATGACTACATCGGTCAGCCCGTAGTTCGTGAACAAATGGAAATCTTTATTGGCGCAGCACGTGGTCGTGGTGAAGCCCTCGATCACACCTTAATTTTTGGTCCACCGGGACTAGGTAAAACCACACTTGCCAATATTATTGCGCGTGAAATGGGTGGGAACTTAAAGTCGACTTCAGGCCCCGTACTAGAACGGGCTGGGGATTTGGCAGCCATGCTGACCAACCTTGAAGAAGGTGATGTACTATTTATCGATGAAATTCACCGTCTTTCCCCCGTGATTGAAGAAATTCTTTACCCAGCCATGGAAGACTATCAACTCGACATTATGATTGGCGAAGGTCCTGCGGCTCGTTCAATTAAGCTCGACTTACCCCCTTTTACTTTAGTTGCCGCAACCACACGTGCTGGACTCCTCACCTCTCCTTTACGTGACCGTTTTGGTATTGTGCAACGCCTTGAATTCTATTCAGTCACTGACTTAACGCATATTGTGACTCGTTCTGCCAATTTGATGGATGTACCTATTACACGTGAAGGTTCAGCAGAAATTGCACGTCGTTCACGTGGTACGCCGCGTATCGCCAACCGCTTACTACGTCGAGTCCGTGACTATGCACAAGTCAAAGGTACAGGTGAAGTGACACAAGATATGGCTCAGCGTGCCCTCGATATGCTCAATGTCGATAAAGATGGTTTAGACACTTTAGACCGTCGTTATTTGAGTATGTTACTTGAACGTTTTGATGGCGGACCTGGTGGTGTAGAAGCTTTGGCAGCAGCGATGGCTGAAGACTCGGGCACATTAGAAGATGTGATTGAACCATATTTGATTCAACAAGGTTATGTCATGCGGACAGCCCGTGGCCGTATTGCCACCAATATGGCATATTTACAGTTTGGTATGACACCGCCTGAACCGAAAGATAAACCCTAAAACACCTGTTTAATGCAAAAGAAGGAGGCTTAATGCCACCTTCTTTTGCATTCACTATTTATTCTTTGTTTCTTTAAACTCATTAAAGTCTGCTTTACGGATCATGGCATGAATACCTTTGGTACGATCAACTACTTGGGATACCTCAAAGTCTGTGGCGGCACTTAAATAAGCATATGCAATTTCTTCTGAAATACCATATTCATCAACCAAAAAGCGAATCGCTTCACGTGTTGATTTACGCATTGCTTCGTCCAAGTCTTCGTCTAAACCAGGCGTAATCCAAAACTCCGCATTCTCTGCTAGAGGTTGTCTAATGGTTTTACCAGGTACTTTATCCTTGCCCGCCTTTAACAACGTAATTTTAAACGTTGCCCTCGCTGATCCCTCAAGAGCAGTCAAAGAAACTTCACCATCTCCTTGAACAAAATGACTATCACCTGTATAGAACAGTGCACCTGGCACTTGTACAGGGTAGTATACCGTTGCCCCAGCACTTAACTCATTAATATCAATATTTCCTCCATAAAATGATGGGGGTACTGAATGCACAGGTTCGCTTGTATTTGCAGCCACCCCCATAGTCCCCATAAATGGGTTTAAAGGAAAGCGGATTGATGGACCTGTATCAGTTTTTAAAACACCTTCCCAAACTCCATTTTTATTTTTTTCAATTGGCGTAAAGATAGAAACATTACCGTATGCATCTGGATTATTTGCTGAAGCTCCGTCCATCTTTTTACGCTTTGGAAACTCAGGTAATGTACCCTTTCCATGTCTATTTGAAATCACACCATAAGGAACTCGTGGTTCAACTTTTAAGATTTCAACTTTTAAAATATCCCCAGGCATTGCACCATCAATTGCAATTGGACCTGTGATGATGTGTGGACCATCTTTATGAAAATCATGCTTTAAATTGGAGCGCGTAATTAATTTTGCTTCATCTAGAACATTTTCAGATTCAACCCCATGCGATGAAAAATACTTTTCAGCATCTCTCCCCTGATCTTCAAGCAATCCTTCATGTGAAACAGTATCAAAGGTCACTGTACTTTCCGATGGAACTGTTAATACAGGTTTAGCATTCTTATTTGGTAAATAGCCCCATGTAATTGTTTTTAATGTACTTGGAACATAATAATTCCCTTGATATTCACCTTGTTTTAATAACATTGGCTTATTTTCTAGTTGTTTTAAAACCTGAAAGTCATCAGCAAAAGTGAAAGATGAAAGTGCTAAAAGACCAGATGTGACAGCTATAGATAATGCTAAACGCGTTGGCATATGTAAATTTCCCTAATTTAATTACATAACGCTAAAAGCAAATTTAATGCCATTTTAAGTTATTATTCACGTTTTAATAAAGTTATACCTAGTCGCTCTATTAGTCAGCTTCTTAATACAATACTGGGTATGCATTTATAAAATTTTTAAATAACATTATCTTTTTTTTAAAACGAGAATCCATCACAAGCCTTGGCTATACATCCCCTCTCGACAATTTATAAAGAAGAAATTTCTCTCACCTCTTCGACCAGCATTAACTCACACGCCCCATTTCCTGTGTCTGTCCGACTCAGTGAACTGCGCCATGTCCAACCATCAGTCGATTTAACTTCAACCAGTTGCCCTTTTAAATAAACCATGTCGTCTACATCAATATCTGCAAGTTTTTGTGCAACAACTTTATTGGCTGGGATCAAATGCGTATTGGCACTATTCGAGGCAATGTCATTTACTGGAATGGGTGGATTGTTCTCATAACGCCAATAATACCAACGATTACTTTGTGTAATAGATAGTTGCTTGTAGACTTCAGGCTTCGCCATCTCGTTCCAACCCAAAGCAAAATCCACAGGACTTAGCTCTGCTTCACGACCCATCCTATAGTTTTCACGCGCCAACACACGAAACTCTCCCGCATATGGTTCTAAGGAAGTAATTGTGTAGCCTTCAACTTGCTGTACATTTTCAATCGGTGAATATAACTCTAAACTTCTGCTTCCTTGCTCAGGCTTAAGCCAATATGTCCACAGCGCAAATGCCACAGCAAAAATAAGCAGCAGTTTAAAATAACCATTCATTCCCTTATCCTTATATTTTTATAGCCATACAGCGTTCAACTCCCCCAACAGTCATGAATCACAATATTTGACATCTTGTGCCATTGGAGTGAAATCTCATAATGCTAAACTGCGACGCATTAGTACTTTGACGTGCATCAATTTTAAGACCCTGTCCTTAAATATAAAAGCGCCAAGTCAATCTAAATCGACTCGTACAACTGGAAAAACGGAATACTCTCATGGCGAATAAATTTGAATTCAACATTCGTGTCTATATTGAAGATACTGATGCAGGTGGCATTGTTTACCACGCCAATCATATTCGCTTTATGGAGCGTACCCGTACTGAGTGGTTACGTGCTTCTGGTGTAGATCATTACTGGCATCAAAAAGACTATAACTTTGTTGTACACAAAATTAATGTGAAATATTCACGTCCAATTTTAATGGATGATTTAATTACTGTTACAGCAAGTGTTGTTTCGTGTAAGGCTACGTCATTTGTGTTGCAACAAAATATTTATCGTGGTGAAATCATGCTTGCATCGGGTGAGGTCGAATTGGCATGTATCAGTTCAGAAATGAAACCACGTCGACTTCCCGATGAAATCCGCGAACTGATTCTAAAAGAATTAGGACAAGACTAAAAAAATTATTGGCACATGTAGTAACTATGGCAACTCAACTCGAATCATCTCTTCAAGTTTCAGATCTAATATTACAAGCAAGCCCAGTCGTACAACTGGTAATGCTGGCTTTACTTTTGGCCTCGCTGTTTAGCTGGTATCTGATTGCCAAGTTACACATGAGTTATAAAAAAGCACAGGCAGACGATGACCATTTTCAAAAAATTTTTTGGTCAGGTGCTGAACTGAATACGCTGTATAACAATGCGCAACTTAACTCCAAACGTGTCGGCCTTGAGGATATTTTTTATCAAGGTTTAGGCGAGTTTTTAAAACTCAAAAAACGCAATGCTGCTCCAGCACAAACCATTGAAGGCACAGAACGTATTTTACGCGTCGGTCTAAGTCGTGATCAAAGCCAACTTGAACAAGGCTTAGGTGCTTTGGCCAGCATTGGTTCTGTTGCCCCGTATGTTGGCTTATTTGGTACCGTTTGGGGCATCATGAATGCATTCATCGGTTTAGCAGACGTAGATCAAGTCACCCTTGCAACGGTTGCACCGGGTATTGCTGAAGCCCTCATTGCTACAGCGATTGGTTTATTTGCAGCGATTCCTGCAGTATTGGCATTTAACCATTACACCGGAAAAGGCGAAACAGTTTACTCCGATCGTGCTTTGTTTGCAGAAGAAATGGTTGCGTTATTACAACGTCAGTCTTTGGGTGAAACTAAGGAACATGACTAATGGCAATTCAACGTTCAGGACGCTTCGAGCGCATTAAGAAACCACTAAAAAGTGAGATGAACGTCGTCCCATATATTGACGTGATGCTCGTATTATTAGTGATTTTTATGGTCACCGCACCCATGATTACGAGCGGCATCAATGTCGATCTTCCTCAAGCCAATGGCAATCCCATTGAATCAAAAGATGCACCTGCAATGGTCAGCTTAGATAAAGAGGGTCGCTATTTCCTTAAATATAAAACGCATAGTTCAGCTGAACCTTTGGCTTTATCTGAATTGACGTCTATTTTAAGTGAAGCACAGCAACAAGCTCAGGCTGAAAATAAAACTTTAACCGTTGTTGTGGAAGGTGAACAGTCACGCTCTTATGGCGAAGTCATGTCGCTCATGAACAGCCTACAAGAAGCGGGTCTCAGCCAAGTTGGATTACTCACAGAGCCATTAAAGTAATTTATGAAAGATTTTAAAAAGCCACCTTTTAAACAAAAAGCCATCGCGCTTGGATTTACCTTTGGTGTCCATGTGATTGCTGTTGTTGGCTTACTTTATCTTGGTATGAGTAAACCACCAGAGCCACCGAAGCAAATTAGAACTGTGCTCATCAAACCTGAGGACTTAAAGCCTGTTACGCTTGAAGAAACAGAGTTTACTGAAACAGCACATGAAAATGTAGCCAAAGAAATCACACAAACTGCTCCACCAGTTGTAGAGCCTGCACCTGTTATCCCAACTGCACCACCTATAACACCCGTTGTGCCAAAGGTCGACGCTCAAAAGGCAGCAGCGGATGCTAAAGCTGCTGAAGCGGCAGCGCGTAAAGCTGAACTACAGCAGCAGATTCAGGCACGTGCAAAGGCTGAAGCTGAAAAACTACAAGCTCAGCAAGAACGTGCTGCTGCCCGTGCAGCGGAGCAAGCTAAAAATGCTGAGAAAGCCAAAGCAGATGCTGCGGCGAAAGCCGAAGCAGACGCCAAACGCCGAGCAAACTTAGAAGCATTGAAAAAAGCAGAGGCAGTGCAAAAAGCGAAGCTTGATGCACAAAAGAAAGCCGATCTCGCTAAAAAGCAGCAACAAATTACTGATGCCAATAAAGCTAAAGTTGCGGCTGATGCCAAAGCCGATGCAGATAAAGTCAAGGCTGCCGCTGATGCAAAACGTAAAGCCGATGCGGACAAAGCAAAAGCCGCAGCTGATGCAAAAGCTAAAGCAGATGCTGCGAAAAACAAAGCTGATGCTGATGCGAAACGTAAGGCCGATGCGGATAAAGCTAAGGCAAATGCTGATGCAAAAGCCAAAGCAGATGCCGAAAAAGCTAAGGCTGCCGCTGATGCAAAACGTAAAGCTGATGCCGAAGCAAAAGAGCGTGCGGCTGAAGAAGCACGTGCTTCATCTGCAAAACAAGCTACCGAAGAAGCCGCGCAAAAGAAAGCTGAAGCAAAGCAAATTGCTTCAACGGCAAAGCGCGACTTTGAAAATAAAATTAAGCGTGCTTGGGATACCCCAGCAGGTTCAACGGGTAAAACCGCGACGGCACGTGTCACGCTTTCGGATAGTGGCGCTGTACGCTCTGTGATCGTGAGCTCCAGTGACCCTGACATGAAAGCCAGCGTTGAAGCAGCTGTTCGTTCTGCGGCACCCTATCCAATGCCTTCAGATCCAGAAGCACGCCGGCAAGCACAAAGCTTTACCTCATCCTTTACTGCGAAATAATCCAAATCCCTCTGAACAGTCAGGGGGATTTTTCCAGCCATATTCACAGTATTTTTAAGTACTCAAATAACTTATTTTATATACGTTTAATCTCTTTTAAATTTCAATAACAATCAGTGCAATATCTTTAATTTCAGTCGATATTTCACTCAATACAAGCGAGCCTCCACTCCCCCTTATCACACATATCTACCTATGCGTTTTTGCATTTACGCTTAAACGACTTAATTCTTACTCATTTTTCACAGTGTTATAACAGATCAGTCATAATTTCATGCTTTTAATATTAGAAAATCATGCCATTATGTAGAACAATTAAACCCACAATAAAAGCCGTTTGTTTGAGTAAATAACGAATGATGGAAATGACGCGTAAACACCTTCTTAGCCTAGCCATTTTAACTGCTTTCAGCCCAGTCTTAGTGACTCAAGCGCATGCTCAGCTTCATTTAGAAATTGCAAAAGCACCTGAAGAAGCGCCTAAAATTGCAATCGTACCTTTTAGCAATGACAGTAGCCTCTATCCCATTATTGAAACGGATTTAAACCGCTCAGGGAAATTTACCAGCGCTTCAAAAAATTTACCTGCAACCGCCAGCATGAATAATCCGAACGCAGCCAACTGGCAGGCTGCAGGTGTTCCATATGTCGTTACAGGAACAGTAAAAACAACTGAAAATGGTAGCTACGAGGTTCATTACCAACTGTATGATGTCCAAAAACAACAATATCTTTTAAATGAATTATTAACTGTTCCAGCATCACGCGTTCGTTCTGCTGCACACATGATTAGTGATGCCATTTATCAAGCATTAACTGGTATTCCAGGAGACTTTAGCGGTCGTATTGCTTATGTGCTACGTAATCCAGCTACACCAGAACAACGCTATACACTACAAATCGCGGATACTGATGGTGAGCAGCCACGTACAATTTTAACGTCACGCGACCCAATTTTATCGCCTGCATGGACACCAGATGCCAAGAAAATTGCTTATGTTTCATTTGAAACCAAACGCCCTGCAATTTATGTCCAAGACCTTTCGACAGGTACGCGTGAAAAGCTTGCTAGCTTCCGTGGTCTAAATGGCGCGCCAAGCTTCTCACCAGATGGGAAAAGTATGTTGTTCACCGCTTCTATGCATGGCAACCCAGAAATTTACCAAATGAACTTGGAAACCCGTCAGCTGCAACGCATGACCAATGACAGTGCCATTGATACTGAAGCACGTTATGCACCAGATGGTAAGTCATTTATTTTTACTTCTGACCGTGGTGGTTCTGCACAAATTTACCGTTATGACTTGGCAAATAGCAGTTATAACCGTCTGACCTTCCGTGGCGCATTCAATGCACGTGGTACGCTGAGTGCCGATGGCAAAAAGCTGGCACTGGTCCACCGCCCAAGCGGTAGTAACTATAAAGTCGCTATTCAAGATTTAAACTCAAGTGTTACAAATATTTTAACCCCAACCAGTTTGGATGAGTCACCAAGTTTTTCCCCAAATGGGCAGATGGTGGTCTATGCAACGCGTGAAGGTTCACGTGGTTTGTTATCGATCATGTCACTGGATGGCCGTTTCCGTATGAATTTACCAAGTGAACAAGGTGAAGTCCGTGAACCCGCTTGGGCACCCAAATAACTTTTTTAATGACTAGTCATTTAATAATCATCAATTTTCATGGAGATGAAGAATGAAATCGATCAAACTTTTAGCCCTTCCAATCTTAGCGACTGCTCTTGTAGTTACAGGATGTGCGAGCCGCAAACCTGCTGCAACAATTGAAGCAGGCCAAAATCCAAATGGCTCAACCACAGTCAATACTCAAGGTCTAAGTGAAGATGCTGCTTTAAATGCGCAAAATCTTGCAGGTGCATCAGCAAAAGGCGTGACTGAAGCCAACAAAGCATTTTTAGCAAAACGCGTTGTGCATTTTGACTATGACAGCAGCGACCTCAGCAATGATGATTACCAAACGCTACAAGCCCATGCGCAGTTCTTAATGGCAAATGCAAATTCGCGTGTGGCGTTAACAGGTCATACCGATGAGCGCGGTACACGTGAATACAATATGGCATTGGGTGAACGTCGTGCCAAAGCGGTTGAAAGTTTCTTAATCACCACAGGTGTGAGTCCGAACCAGCTTGAAGCAGTTAGTTACGGTAAAGAAATGCCAATCAATGCAGGCCATGACGAAAATGCATGGAAAGAAAACCGTCGCGTAGAAATTAACTACGAAGCAGTGCCACCACTTTTAAAATAATGCTGGTATTACAACTGAAATAAAAAAGCGCTCCTTTCGATGAGCGCTTTTTTATGACTTAAACTTGTTCAGGCTTGGGATTTTCATCAGATTCTTCAGCATGTTGCATAGATTCAATCATGTCATGTTTATTGAACTTTTTATACTCAGCCTTTGCTTCGTAATCTTGCCACGCTTTTTTCACGCTATCGTCTGAAATATCATCTAAGTTAATCCCTTCGCTCGGCGTTGGAGTCGCATCAAATTTTTGCGTTGTCATTGTTGTGCTCCTATTTTTACCTGATATTCCTTCCATCAACATAGCACTTTCCACAAGACTTGCAAGGGTAAAATCGCAGCAAATAGTCGAGTTTAATTGTTCTTTTGTCTCGTTCTCGACTAAAATATAGCGCAATGTTGATTTTGTTACGTATTCAAGTTTTAGTGGAGTCCTCCCCCTTATGTCATATCTCAATCTGTCCCAATTTTTAGAACAACAAATGGGAAATCTTACGCCTGAATTGGCACAAGTGATTAGCACCATTGCAGATACTTGCCAAACCATCGATCAAGCTTTACAAAAAGGCGCTTTAGCAGGTGTTTTAGGTAGCGCACAGCATGAAAACGTGCAAGGTGAAGAACAGAAAAAACTGGATGTGATTTCAAATGATTATTTGATTGATGCTCTAAAAGTTCACCCACAAGTTGGTGGCTTAGCGTCTGAAGAATTGGATGAATTCACGCCAGCTCAAGAAAATGGCAAATATTTAGTTTTATTTGACCCACTTGATGGTTCAAGCAACATCGACATCAATATGTGTGTGGGTACTATTTTCTCAATCTTGCCTGCAAAAAATGCAGTGACACAAGCTGAAGACTTTATGCAAGCAGGCAACCAGCAAGTTGCTGCGGGTTATGTACTTTATGGCCCATCAACCATGTTGGCACTAACAGTCGGCGCAGGTACGGTGTTCTTTACCTTTGACCCAGAAACTCAACACTTCTTGCTCACCTCTGAAAATATTCAAGTGGCAGTAGATACCAAAGAATATGCCATTAACTCATCAAACCAACGCCACTGGGAAAACCCAGTAAAACGTTATATTGAAGAACTTCTCGCAGGTAAAACAGGTCCACGTGAGAAAGACTTCAATATGCGTTGGGTGGCTTGTATGGTGGGCGACATTCACCGTATTCTTTGCCGTAGCGGGATTTTCATGTATCCATACGACCTCAAAGATCCGAAAAAAGCAGGTCGCCTACGTTTAATGTATGAAGCAAACCCTATGAGTATGCTAATTGAACAAGCTGGCGGTGCATCATCAACGGGTCGCATTCGTATTTTAGACATCGAACCAACTGACCTACACCAACGTGTCCCTGTGATTATTGGCTCTAAAAACGAAGTCGATTTAGTGACCGGCTACCACAACTAATTTTTTTAAATGCGCATAGCCATCTGAAGCGTTATGCGCATGAGTCTCTCCCATGTCAATCGTTTTTCTTGAATCAAAAGACAACCCAAAGATTAAACATCTCCGTGGTTTAATAGAGCAAAGTAGCTACCGTAAAAAGCAAGGTCAAACTGTGCTTGAAGGGACACACTTAGGCTTAGCTTGGGTTGAAAAAAAGAAGAAACTCAATTCTATTTTCACCACTGAAAATGCACTCGAACACCCTGATATTTGCGATATTCTAGATGAATATGAGGGTGCTGTTTTTGTCATTGCTGAAAGCCTATATCGTGACTTAAGCACATTAGGAACCACTTTACCCTTCTTGGCAGTTGTAGACTTACCAAGTTCAAGCCAAAGTGTAGACTTTAGCTTAGATACCTTGATTTTGGAAAACATTCAAGATCCAGGCAATGTAGGTACACTACTCCGCTCTGCTGCTGCAGCGGGTATTAAGCAAGTTATTTGTACCAAAGGTTCTGCTGCACTCTGGTCACCACGTGTATTACGCGCAGGCATGGGTGCACACTTCTCACTCAACACCTATGAAAACGTTGCCATCGAAGATGTACTCGAACGCTTTGAAATTCCAGTGTATGTAACCAGCTCACATCAGGCTGAAAGTTTATATCAAAAAGATTTAACACAAGCTTGTGTCTGGATCTTAGGCAATGAAGGCCAAGGAGTTTCTGACTTTGCTTTAGCACATGCTCAAGCACTGAGCATCCCACAGCCCGGTGGCCAAGAATCTCTCAATGTCGCTATTGCGGGTTCAATCTGCTTTTTTGAAATGGTACGACAACGACTTTAAAATCGTTAAGTTATATTAACTAAAGTCGGCTCAGCAGAAAAAATAGATTACACTAGAAAAAATAATTACTTGTGTTGTCAACCAAACCATTATTTCCAACGTTATAAGCACATGATCGAGGAAATAATGGTGGGTATCCGATGACAGGATTTTCCATCTCTATGGATTTAGCACCCAAACAGTCTAAAACGCAGGATTCTAGTACTCTTAAGAGTACCGCCGAGTCTCGCCTAAAAAACTTCATGCAAGAAGTGACTGGTCGTGCGTTAGTAATGATGGAAAGTGCTACCCAAAACCAGCAGGGTATCGCCATGGATTTGGTGCAAGAAGCCTTTATTTCATTACACAAATCTTATTCCGATCGATCTACGGAAGAATGGTATCCCCTGTTCTATACCATTCTAACCAACAAGTTACAGGATTGGCGTCGTAAAGAAGCACGTCGAGCACAACCGTTTTCTTTCTTTAAAAAAGTCAGTCTTGATGATGACGATTTTGAAGTCAATGAGGTGGTCGATGAAAGAGCGCTGAATCCTTCAGACTTTTTAAGTCAAGCTGTCACTGCGGATGAAATTCAAGAAGCCATTGCGGGTCTTCCTGTTCGTCAGCAGCAAGCATTTATGTTACGTGCATGGGAAGGTTTTGATACTGCAACCACCGCACAAATCATGAATTGCTCTGAAGGCAGCGTTAAAACTCATTACCACCGTGCGATTCAAGGCTTACGCAATGCTCTCGCACATTTGAATCCACATCTAGGAGGATCATCCGAATGAAAGATGATTTCTTAAAGCAAGTAACCTCCAAACTTGATGGGCTCGCGCAACACCACAAAAACAAACCCGTGGTGATGCAACATGTTCTTGATGACATTCAAGATCAAAAGTCCTCACGTTATGGCCTTTGGAAAATGTCAGGTTTTGCTTTAGCTGCGGCTATTGCTGGCTTTGTCGTACTTCCAAACTCTGTAACCCTTGATGAAAAACCACATAACCAAGTGGTTTCGACTCCTAAACTTTCACCTCAAATGGTTGAAGATTTAGAAATGTTATTGGTTTTAGGTGAGGACACTGTTCCACATGGCAGCTAAACGTGTCGCTTTCGCACTTTGCACGCTAGGTTTTTTACAAACCAGTTTTGCAGGTTTTGATCGTTTTTGGATTTTTTCCAAAGATGCAGATACCCAAGTGTCTGAAACATGGGAATCGTTGTCTGAAGAAGAACAGCGTGCGTTGATTCAACGTTACCAATCTCTTAAAGAACTGCCCGATGCGCAAAGTGCAGCCCTGCAACAACGTATGGACTGGTTTACTCAGTTACCTGAGCAAGAAAAGCAAAAAATGCGTGACACTTGGCAACAGATGAGCACCCAAGAACGACGTGATTTACGTGTACGCATGCAAAAAGCAGATGCAGATGAACGTGTGAATATTCGAAATGAATATATCAATAAATACATCCATAGCAACACTGCTACACATTAAGATGCCTAGCCGAATATAAATACTATGAAATGCTCATAAAAAATGCCTCATGTGAGGCATTTTTTATGCTTAAATTTATATTTTTCGTCGTTGTCTAAGCCACGCTAATGACAACAATCCAAGCACCCCAAGGCCACCGATTGAACCACCACCACCGCCACTCGCTTCCGTATTGGTATTTTTAGCGGTGTTCGTAAAATACATCATCGCAGATTTAGACTCTTCAGCCTCTGCATCATAGATCACATATTCAATTTCATAAGGGAATGGACTGAAATTATTGCGGACTTCAACTTCAATATTGCCGCCATAACATACATATTTTTCATATTCTCCCGGACAAGAACCTGTACGTTCTGGCTTAATATTAATGCCTGCATCCTGACGTACAATACGAAGAGCAAGATCCTTTCCATTCGCATCACGGTGAAATGCTGGACGCTGATGTTCTGCCGCGACTGTACTAATTGGCCCATCACCATCATCACTATCATTTGCCAGTGGATTTACATTGAGTTTTAAAGTTCCACCATAATTTAGGGTGTATTGATCCGTTTTGGCAATAGGTTGTATATTGCTAAACTCCGCTTTTAGAATCCCCGAAGAGCTTGCCTGCGTAGCCTTACTCTTTACACTATATTGGCAATACACATATTCCGTGCTTGTTGTAGGCTTACCATCGGTGCGATAAATCATGATTTGTTTTAAATCATCCTTCCACTCACAGCGTAAAGTTGGATCCGCTCTGAGTTTTGAGGTATCCAGCACACCATCTTTGGCGCTGAGCACACCTACACCTAATACCTGAGTTTCAGTAATGGTATAATTCTCAGTGTTCATTTCTTTTAAAGCCGACGTTCCATCAGCAGTGTTGACCACAGCCTCATCTTGCAAGACAAACTGGAAAGGATCGACATAAATCGCTCGGTACTTTTGATGTAGTTTGGTTGCCGCTAAAAGCTCTTTATAACGCTTTAACTCTTCATTAAACTCGATCAAAAAGTCTGGATTGGTGTTTTTATTGGCGATTAATTCTTCCAATTCCTTAATATTATTCTCATACGCCTGAAGACGTTCTGCCTGCGAGCTATTTTTCAAATCAGCAATATCCGCTGCTGCCAAACGACGCAACTCAACCGATCCAATATCACAACTGTTAGCTTCCGCAGGCGCCAACATCAATGTTCCGTCGACAATACGATCTAGACCACGCTGGTCACTATCATTACAGCTCAATTTACTGTTGGTATCGAGTAAATCAACTCCTCCACTATTCACTTTCGGAAAATACATTGGGCGGAATAAATTATATTTTGATGGCGAAGTTAAGGAACTGAGTAGACTTCCTATAGCCACATTTTTCACATCAATATTAGTATCTGTCGTACCATCGAGTATTCGTGCACTTGCAGCCAGTTCACACTGACTGGTCACCGTATCAAACGCATTGTAACCTGCTGTCACACCTGCATCATATTTGTCGGATAGTATCTGAGAACCGACATAGCGGCATGATGTGTGTCCATTATATGCGAGTACATTGTAATACAACGACTTCGTACCGAAATCGTCATAATCCAAAACGCTCGCTGCACTATTTTCTACAATAGTGTTATTTGACAATAAAAAATTACTTTCAAGACTCAGATTATGCTCTCGGGTATTGACGGCATACAAAATGCTCCCGTTTACGGTACTCGCAGTATTTTTTGCAATGGTATTATTCGCCATAGCAACTTTTGGGTTACCACAAAAATCGAATGTATTTAGATTCGATATCTGACCATTCGAAATAATACTATTTGCACTAAAATCTATATTGGTTTTTACATCCAAGAGACCCGCATAACATTGCATTGCAAGAACACTACCCACAGTCGCTTGGTTGCCTTGTAATACACTATTATTTACAGTCACCTGATGCTCACCAGGACCAACAAGATAGAGTGCTCCACCTTTTTTATCTGACTTTGAGTTTAGAATTTGTGCATTATTTAAGGTTAATGCTCCACCGACCAATAAAGCACCGCCTTCATCTGCTGAATAACCATTTTCTAAAATAACATTCTCTAGCGTCAAACTGGTCTTGGTAATGGTATTAAATAAACGTGACTTTCCACCCGCATCAATCCGTGAAGTCAATTCACCTAGGGCAGGATACTTAAAAGTGATGGGATTTTTCTCACGATCTAAATAAGGGCTTTTCCCAAAAACCACCACTTTAGACTCAGGAACAATTTCCTTATTCAGTTTATACGTCCCAGCTTCTAACTGAATATAATCGGTTTGACCTGAACCGGTATTCCCAGCACTACAGCCACCATAAGCCTTGTTTAAGCTGGCTGTTTTGATTGCCTCACGGAGTGAACATTGATTCATGTTTACATTATCTTCATCTTCAAATGTGTTGACATGAATTGTTCTATCTTCTGCAGCCATTAATGTCATAGCAGTTATTACCATGACACCCAATAGTCCTTTTTTAAAGTGTTTCATGTTTGCCCTTTTCTTTTTATTTTCGACGCAGCAAAATTAAAGCAAATAACCCCAGTAAGCTCAGAATACCCGTGCTTCCCCCAGAGGTTTTAATTTTGTCACTTTCCATATGATTTTGCGGTTCTTGTACAATTTGTACATTCACTTCAACGAACGGAATATGTTCATCAAAACGTGTCGTGGTTGTGACCAGCTGTAACCTGAAAATATCAGCACCATGCCATGCTCCATTTGGCGTGTAAGTAATATTTCCTAGTTCATCAATCACTACTTTACCTTTCGATACCGTTTGAGTCTGCTGCACCCGCATACAACCGGGTTGCCATTCTTCACCATTTGGCGCTTTAGCCGATTTGAACAAGCTTGCACATTCGGTTTTGGACAGTAGGTCACTATCTCCAAGCAGATCTGTAACAGAAAGTTTAGCTACTTGCCCCGCAATCAGGTCTTCACCAATTAAGCTAATGGTCGTTGGGACCTCAATCTCGATTGCACCACGATCACAAAAGGTATTGTTCGTATTTCGATTCACACCACGTTGATCTGAATTTTCACAGCCAATTAAAGAATCCGTTGTGTTTACAACCACTTTACCCTTGTTCACAATTGGGGAATCTAACCAATGCGTCTGACTCATTAAAATGCGTGGACGGATATAGCCTAAAAATTTTTGGTTGGGAACAATATAAGGACACAATAAACTGTCAGCATCTGCAGACATGGTTTTACACTCACCCACCACATCACTGCCTGCAATCAAAGCGCCAGACCAAAACTCATTCGGATAATAGCTCGCACCACTGCCACAGTCACTTTGTGTGACTAAGTTGTTCTGAAGAACTGCTTTACTTAAATCTCCAGCACAGTTTTGTGTGATGGTATTTTCAGCATTCCCTAAAACGATACTGTTGGCCAGATAAGCCAAGTTTGTAGATGGATTGAAATAAATCCCTTTACTGTTTCCCACCACCGTTAAGTTATTCAAAGCCATGCCATCTCGTACATTGACGACATAACCTATATTTTTCACAAAGGTACTACTGACCAGACGTGATGCTAAACTGGATAAGGTTGTATCTTCTTTAACAGCTGCATTATTGACAGAGTAAATATTGGCACTGCTTGCATCTGTTGTTTTATTTTCTTTGAAAACTGAATTATAAATCCGAAAAGAAGGCGCCTCCCCATACAAAATAGCACCTTGTACCGCTTGGTTTTGTTCAACCAGAGTAGCGCGAATTTCGACTAGACTACGACTGGTACCATCTTCAAGCAAGGTTGCGACATTGTAAATCGCCCCCCCTTGCCCTGCAAAACCACCTGTTAATTTGACGTACTCAAGACCTAAATATTCATTGTTATAAATTAAACCACCTTGATTCACACCGCAGTCTTTCGCACAGCCCTGTAGAGTAACCTCTTTTACTAACACACGAATTAAAGCATTCTCAGCATTATCAACCCTTAATAAGTTGTCAGAACCATTCATTTTTAAGATGGCATTACTTAAACCCTGAACAGTTTCTTCCCCCACAGAACTGTCATAACTTGTTCTGAGTGTTAAATCTTTTTTGATTGCAAGATGGGTATTTAGCAAATAGGTTTTATTTTTCTCAAGCATGACGGTGGAAATCGCATCTTTTCCCCCACAGCCATAATAACCTGCTTCAGGCATGCCTTGATTAATATAGTCGATAGCTTCGCGAAGTGAACATTCCGTGTCATTTTTGACAATATCTTCAGTGATGGTCACCTTAATATTGTCCGAATAGGCATGACTCGCCACCAATAGCGTAGCTACACCTATGCTCTTCTTGAGCATAACGATCTCCTTGCTTTTATTTTATCTTTTCTTTTTATTCTTAGATTGCAAAATCCCTGCAATATCTAACAATTTTTCGTACTCTGTCACAGCTCGGACAATTTCTCAAGTAATATTATGATTTACCGATATTCGTCAATTAGCGCATAAATTTGTCTGAGGTTTGCATTACTCAGTTTGGTTTTCTCACCTTTTAGCAGTTGAATTAGTTGTTCTAAACTTTGCAATAATACCGAGGTTTGATGTGGCCCATGTGCGAGTAAATAATCAATAATCTGTTGATCGATATGAATCCCACGGCGCGATAAAACCGACATCACCAATGTAGAACGATCGGCATACAAACTTCCATTTGGTACTTTCACACTTACAGCCTGCGTCAGGCGAGATTGTAAATCGGGTAGTTCAAGTTTTAATTCAATCGGCGCAACACGAGAAGAGAACACCAACTGCCCGCCTTCTTCATTGTTGTAGTTGATCAGGTGAAAAACAGCTTTCTGCCAATGCGGCACACCGCTGATGGCTTCAATGTCATCTAAAGCGACAAGGTCAAAACGCTCTAAAGAAGTAATTGCTTCTGTTGGTGCATCCAGCAACTCAAGTAATGAAACCTGAATCGCTGATTTCCCCACATCTAAATAAGAATCACAAATTGCTGAAAGCAAATGACTTTTCCCAGAACCCGCACCACCATACACATAAAAACGATTCATTAAACCTGCATGTAACTGACGAATCGCATCGATAACAGGCCCCCATCCCGGCCCAGAAAAATCACTGATTCGAGCATCGAGTTGGGGTTCAATATCTAGTTGCAATTGACGCATGCTGGTTTGTGTATCCTAAAGTTCTTTATGGTCTATCTGATCAATCTTACTTGAATTTTCAGATGCTTGCTGAGCTTTTACCGCTTGATTTTTTAGTTCAATATCGACATCGACCTGATCAGTTTCAATCGTAATTGAACTCGCGGATGAATCTTGCACAACAAAAGTAGGGGTACTATACATTGGACTATTTTCATAAAACTCACGTGCATGCCTTAATAAGACCACAATCACGGCAGCCACAGGCAACGCAATCAACATACCTAAAATACCGCCCAATTGTGCACCAGCCAGTACCGCAAATACCACAGCAACTGGAGACAAGCCAATTTTATCGCCCAACAAGAACGGTTGTAGGATATAGCCTTCCACTGCCTGACCAATCATAAAGACCACGCCAACCAAGAGTAATTGCATCCAATCAATACCAAACTGGAACAAACTTGCAATCACTGCGGCAATAATCCCGACAGCAAAACCTAAGTACGGAATAATACTGCACAGTCCGGCCACCATCCCAATAATCAAACCTACTTCAAGTCCAATTAACTGTAAGCCCATTGCATAGACCACGCCCAAGAGCACCATGACCAAGAACTGACCTTTGACAAAAGCACCAAGTACACTATGACATTCTTTAACAATGACTAAGGTCTGTTCTTCATATCTCCGTGGAATAAGACGACGGAAACTGTCTAGCATGCGATCCCAATCTAATAAAAAATAGAATGCAATAATTGGGATCAGCACAACAGTACCACCAATCTGAATGAAGTTCAGTCCAGACTGAGCCAATTTGGCAATCATAGCCTGAATACTGTCAGCACTATAGTTGGTCTGTACATATTCCATAATCGCAGCTGAAATCTGGTCAACATCTAATTCCATTGGGACCAAATTAAAACTGTCAGATAACCAAGGCAGGAATTTATAATTCGCCCAATGTATGCCTGAAGGAATGCTGTTCTTTGCATACATCAGCTGTTCCCACACCAGTGGAACCAAATACCAAAATGCCAATGTAATGACAACGCCAATACCGATAAAAACAGCACTAATAGATAACCAACGTGGTAAGCCAATTTTATGCAGTTTATCGACCAGTGGGCTAAATAGATAAGCGACTAAAAATGCACCAACAAAAGGTAAAACAACAGGCTTAAGTAGATACAACACCCAGAGTATGAGCGCGATTCCTGCCAAAATAAAAATACGTTTAAGTGTACGATCTTGCATGCAATCTCGCCTTTTTCAGATTTAATCGTTATTGAGAAAAATATTTTAGTAAAGATAACATTTTAGCGCAGAAATAACATATGTGTTTCGTATATTCAGGTATAATCGCCCCCGCGAATGCGGAGACTTCATTATGAGCAACTCAACTTCTACCCCAAACACTGGTTTAAGCTACAAAGATGCAGGTGTCGACATTGAAGCGGGCGACGCGTTAGTCGATCGTATCAAATCTGTCGCGAAGCGTACTACTCGTCCTGAAGTAATGGGCGGATTAGGTGGCTTCGGTGCACTTTGTAAAATCCCTAAAGGTTATGAAGAACCTGTTCTCGTATCTGGCACAGACGGTGTTGGTACAAAATTACGTTTAGCATTGAATTTGAACCGTCATGACACGATTGGTCAAGACTTGGTTGCAATGTGTGTAAACGATCTTCTTGTATGTGGCGCTGAGCCATTATTCTTCCTTGACTACTATGCAACTGGCCATCTTAATGTAGATGTAGCCGCAAACGTAGTTACTGGTATTGGTACAGGCTGTGAACTTGCTGGTTGTGCATTGGTTGGTGGTGAAACTGCCGAAATGCCTGGCATGTATGAAGGCGAAGATTACGACTTGGCAGGTTTCTGTGTAGGCGTAGTTGAGCAAAGCAAAATTATTGACGGCTCTAAAGTCAAAGCGGGTGACGTTTTAATTGGTGTTTCATCAAGTGGTGCTCACTCAAACGGTTACTCTCTACTTCGTAAAATTTTAGACGTGAAAAACGTTGACTTGACGCAAATCGTTGATGGTCGTCCACTTGCCGATGTTGCAATGGAACCAACACGTATTTACGTGAAGCCTATTCTTCAGCTTTTAAAAGAAGTTGATGTACACGCAATGGCGCACATTACTGGTGGTGGTTTACCAGGTAACTTACCACGCGTATTGCCGAATGGTGCTCAAGCTGTTGTGAATGAAGCATCTTGGGAATGGCCAGAATTGTTTAAACTTCTTCAGCGCGAAGGCGGTGTTGAACAGTTCGAAATGTATCGCACATTCAACTGTGGCGTAGGTATGGTCTTAGTTGTCGATGCTGCTGATGCTGACAAAACAGTTGAACGACTCAATAACCTGGGTGAAAAAGCGTTTACTATGGGGCATATCGTAGACAATGCTGAGTCAGTTGAAGGCGCAGACGAAAAAATCCGTGTGGTATTCGCTTAAGTCATATGATTAAAATTGCTGTTCTGGTTTCAGGAAGTGGATCAAACCTTCAAGCCTTGATTGATGCCAATCTGTCAGGGCAAATTGTGGGTGTGATTTCCAATAAACCTGAAGCCTATGCGCTACAGCGTGCTGAAAATGCAGGTATTGCGACAGCGGTCATTGAACACAAACAGTATCCTCATCGGGAAGCTTTTGATGATGTCATGCATCAACAGTTACTCGATTGGGATGTGGACTTGGTGGTTCTTGCTGGCTTTATGCGTATTTTAAGTGAGAAATTTGTCAGTGCTTGGGAAGGGAAAATGATCAACATTCACCCTTCTCTTCTACCGCATTACAAAGGTATGCATACCCATCAGCGCGTCTTGAATACTGGCGATCAACTGCATGGCTGTACCGTGCACTATGTGACGGCTGAACTCGATGCAGGTCAAGCTTTGGCACAAGGTGTACTGCAAGTTGGTTCACATGATGGTGTGAATAGTTTGGCCCAACGTGTCCATACGCTTGAGCATATCATCTACCCGCAAGTGGTAGAGTGGATTTGTACACAAACGATTCAGCATACAGACCAAGGTGTTCTCTACCTCAATACACTGATGCACGAGCCGATTCAGTTTTGCAAATTTTAAAAATAAAAAACGCCTCCAAGGAGGCGTTTTTTTATGGTTGCTAAAAAGTACTCTTAAACATTTTCTTGAATCAGCATCTTAATCAAAGCAACCGTTTCTTCTGGTCGCTCCAAAGGAAACATATGACTACCAGAAACAACGGTATAGCCAATTCCAAATTTACTTTTCACCATTTTTGGGAAACCATGACCAATAAATGGTCCTTTTTCTGCTGCTACATAGTGTACTGGCACAACAGGTTTAGGCTGCGGCAACCACCACAAAGATGGATTGGTCCTAAAGATATGAACTTCATCCATTTTCGTAATCGCAAGTTCAACACCACCACGGACACGATCTTCCGTTAAAGCATAGTCAATATAAGCTTGAAAGCAGTCTCGATCAAAGTCTTTATAAAAACCTTTTGGACGTAAAAGCTCAGCTGCTTGTTCACGGCTTTCCCAATGGTCACGACGCCGTAAAGATAGCGCTGCTGGTGACATGGTATCGACCATTTTTAACTTCAGCATCTTCGCAAAATGTAATGCAAACGAGGCTTTGCCCATAATCAAAGGCGGGTCCATCATGACGACTTGTTGAAATAGCTCAGGACGCTGTAATGCCGCCTGAAACGTCAGCACTGATCCTAATGAATGTCCTAAACCAATCACTTTACGACCCTGCGCCTGACGAACAATACTGTCAATCACTTGCTGAGTTAAGCTTTTCCAATGGTTATCAATCGGGTAGCTTCTATCTGGCCCTAATAAAGGTACATAGATCACATCATACTGATCTGACAGTAAATCAAATAATTTCTGATAGACCTTAGAAGGCACGCCATTGGCGTGCGCAAAATGAATTAAAGGTTTCATTGGAGTTTCGTGGTCTGTTCAGTTTGCATTTGATTTGAAAGTGAAGATGCAAAACCAGCTCCCATCGATGCACCTAAACGGCCTAATACAGCATCTAGTGGGCTATGTACCACGGTATAATCCATCGCTTTATCGGTATTTAGTTCACGCTTTAAAGTATGTAAATTACCAATACGATCAGCAATACCCAGTTTGACCGCCTGATCCCCCGTCCAGAAAAGACCTGAGAAGAGTGCAGGATCGTTCGACTTTAACTTTTTGCCACGACCTTGTTTCACAGCATTAATAAAATGCTCGTGTACATTATCAAGTACACCTTGAACATGTGCGCGCTGCGCAGGGTTAACGGGTTGTGTCATTGATAATAAAGCTTTGTTTTGACCAGAGGTCATAGTGCGGTCTTCAACACCTAGTTTTTGCATGAGGCCATTCACCCCATAGTTCGGCATAATCACACCGATTGAACCCACTAAACTCGAAGGATTCACCAAGATTTCGTCCGCAGCAGATGCGATATAGTAAGCACCTGATGCACCTGTATCACCAATCACCGCATACAATTTTTTATCGCTATGCGCTTTTTTCAAATATTGAATTTCTTGCCAGATTTCATCCGACTGAACCGGAGAACCGCCCGGTGAATTAATATTGAGCACCACCGCTTGGCTTTGTTTATTTTCAAAAGCTTTCTTTAATGACTTAATCGTGTCATCACTGTTTACGCTTTGCTCATCAGCGGCAATGGTACCAACAATATCAACTACAGCTATGTGTTTAGATGCGGTTGCATCCGTACCACTAGTCGAACAGCTCTTGGTCATGGCAAATAGAATAAACAAAAGATAGGCGAAAGTTAGACATTTGAAAAAGATGCCCCAACGACGTGCACGACGTTGTTCCTCGACGGAAGCTAAAACTGCTTTCTCTAAAAGTTTCCATTCGTTTCCTGTCGGTTGTTCATGTACAGGCTGTTGTTTCGGCGTTTCATTTTCTGGTTTTGGTGGCCAATCGGACATATAACAATCCAAACTTGAATAAAATTGCCCTCATTATATACACTGATTTGTAGAAAACTGTCGAAACAGTTTATTTTAGCCTATAATATTTTATGTTTTTATCCACATGCACCATTGACTCTAAAGAATGACTAAAGCACAAGAGCAAAACTCGACTTATCGTTTACTGCGTTTTGTAAGCAAACAACCTATTAAATTTGCACGTTTTTTTGCTAAGGGTTTAGCAGGCTTAGTCAATCTTTTAAAAATCAGTAAAAACAATGATGCCCTCAGACTCAACTTAAAAATTGCACTGCCTGAGCTGAGTGATGAGCGACGTGAAATGATTGCGAAACAAGCAGTGCGTAATGAACTGACCACCTATTTTGAGTTTTTTAGTATTTGGGGTTCAAGCAACCAAAAAAATATTGAACGCGTCCAAAAAGTACATGGCGAACATTTGCTACATGAGGCGCTTGCTGCTCAGAAAGGTTTAGTCTTAATCGTACCTCATTTTGGGACTTGGGAAATTATGAATAGTTATGTCGCCCAATTTACTGAAATGACCATTATGTATAAACCGGTCAAGGATCCTGGTGCTGACTTATTTGTTCGTGAGGCGCGCAGTCGTGAAGGCGCTCACCTTGTACCAACCGATGAATCAGGGGTACGCCAAATTTTTAAGGCGCTCAAACAAGGAGGAACGACCGTAATTCTGCCTGATCACACCCCAAAACAAGGCGGTGAAATGATTCCTTATTTTGGCTTTCCTTTAGCTTCAAGCAACCTGAGCGCCAAACTGATTCAAAAAACCAAAGCCAAGGCTCTATTACTTTATGCTATTCGTAATGATGATGGCTTTGATATGTACATTGAAGAAATGAGCGAAAGTATTTATCAAGGTACAGCCAATGATGGCACCTTCGTCATTCACCAAGCCATTGAAGACCTGATTCGTCGTCATCCAGAGCATTATCATTGGACCTATAAGCGCTTTAAAGCCAATCCTGAGCTTCGAACGCTGTATAACCTCCCTTTTAATGAGGCTGTGACGCGTTTAGAGCAACTGCGTATGGAACAACAGATTCAGTCGACTGCAACCACTGTCGAGTCTGACGTTGTGTCGTCAGTTCAATAAACCCTGTAGGCTGCGCAATAAAACCGATACTGCCTTGTCCTGCTGTTGTTAAGAATGGGATGTTTAAAGCTTTCAAACGGGCTTGCGTTACTGTACTTGGATGTCCATAACGGTTATTGAAACCTGCTGAAGCAATTGCTAATTTTGGTCGATAGTGTTTTAAAAATGCATAGGCTGAACTATGCCGACTGCCATGATGCCCCAAGACCAATACATCAACTTTTAAGTCTGGATAATCCTGTAATAATTGAAACTCGGTTTGCCAGCCTGCATCCCCCATAATCAGAAAATACTGATAAGGCTGTACATCCTTCACCTGTATATAGACCACACAAGATAGCTCATTTTGCTGATATGGCACTTGTGCCAATTGATTGGCTTTCGGTGACAAAATTTTGATTTCCACTTGTTCTGACCAGTGCCAGATCTGACCTTGTTGACAATAGTTAAAGTTTGACGTAGTTGCCACATCCAATTGCTGATTAGAGTAAACTTGATTGATCGACAACTCATTTTTTAATGTGGCATAGCTTCCACTATGATCTTGATCCAAATGTGTAAGTATCAGCTGATCTAATTGGCTCACGCCTTGCTTCGATAAAAATGGCTGAATAATCTGCTTAGCAACGCTAAACTTCGATTCATCATAGGAGCCACCAACATCAATCATGGCATGCTGTTGCCCATGTTGCATATACACCGCTTGTCCCTGACCGACATCCAAGACGATCAACTCAAAAGGACTGCTTTGGCTACTGAACCCCAACAAAGGAATCAAACCTAGCACGAGCCATGATTTTGGTAGACTCGGTTTGGGCATAAAAACAATGATTAAGAGCACAATCAGTAAAATGACTTGCCAAGTATTGAGAGCAATCGGGTACAACTTAATCGGTAGTAGCACATCCAGCACATTGAGTATGCCCAATAAAAATACCAGCACCCAATCTGCCAACTGAAACAAAAGGCTGCTCAGCGGTTCAAAAAGATAAAAAGTAAATGCTGCCAAAACCTCCAGTGGTACAACCAGTAAACTGATCAGTGGAATAGCGACAAGGTTACTGATTGGGCTCACCCATGAGACTTGCTTGAAGAAAATAATCACCAAAGGCATCAAAGCCACAAATATTTTCCACTGCGACTCAACCAAAAGTTTTAGGCTAAAAACGAGTTTTTTCTGCCAAGACTGCGGGCGAGTCAAATCGAGCCGAATCGTGGTTTGATAAATGCGTAAAAGCACAAAGCACGCACCATAGGACAACCAAAAGGCAGCTGATAGAATTGAAAAAGGATCAAACAGTAAAAGGAGGGATGCACTCAATAAGAGTAACGTCAAAGCTGAAATTTTCTGCCTGAGCCAAATCAACACACTTAAACAGAAACAACTGAGTAAAGTACGAAGTGCAGGAATCTCAAAACCGACAAAGGCACAATACAGCAATACGCAGCAACAAAATGGCAATAACAATGCATAAGGTCGTGGGATTTTTAGAAAAATCTGTGGCCAATAACGATTTAGCACCTTTTGTAAAAGCCAACACAGCATCACGGCAAAGATCAGCACATGTGGCCCAGAAATCGCTAATAAATGGCTAATGCCAAAGCGTTGAAAAAATGCTGTCGTCTCCTTATCTAAGAAACTTTCATCCCCAGTCAGTAGCGCTAGAATTAGACCCTTATGGCTTAAGGGCTGAGTATAAATAAAATGACGAATGTTTAAGCGCTGTTGTTCTATACCCAGTTGAAATTTATTGAGTACACCCTGCTGTTTTCTTAAATGATGGGTATAGCCTAATGCAGAAATTTCTGACTCAGACAAGGGTTGTATGTGCTTGAGTTTAAAACCCGACATAAGATTACGTTGCAGATACCACTGCTCAACATCGAATACACCTTGCACCGCATAACTATGTGCAGGACGTATTTCCCCTGTGAGTCGGTAGTATTTCCCAAGTTCCAAGACCGCTTGCTCATCCGAGATCCTTTTTTGAAAACCCAACCACTGCACTGGTTGCACATGTCGGTTCAAGACCTGTATTTCTTGCTGAATGGTCTCAGCACCCAGTTGGTTAATTTTTGCGATATAAACAATAATTTCAGCATCTTCAACTTTTGTTTCTTTATAAGCTAGACGCTGCTGCAAAGCCGATTGTGCATAATGATATCCCGCAGTTAAAAACAACATGGAATAAATCAGTCCGCATATAAACTGCAAAATAAGGGCGTGTTTGTACTTAAAGAGAAAAAACTGTAACGGCAAAAGTACGCTGACCAAAATCAGCGCTGGATAAAAAAGGTGATTTAGAATGGGGACGTTCTGCCCCATCAATGCAATTCCTACAATCCAAGCAGCAACATATAAAAACTTCATTCTTTTATTCAGTTATTTTTTTTATTGGCGCCATAATAAAGCCCACCGAAGTGGGCTTCAATAGATAGTGGCTTTATCTCATATTTTTATCGGCACTCAGCCTAATCATTGACCCAAAGACCATCTTGCATATGCAAAATAGAATCGGCGGACTGAGCCAGTTGTTCATCATGTGTCACGATCAACATCGCCATATTGAACTCCTGACGTAAATCCATCAGCAGCTCAAAAATTTTACTTGCTGTTTTACGATCTAGGTTGCCTGTCGGTTCATCTGCCATCATCAACGCAGGCTTGGCCACCAATGCACGCGCTAATGCAACACGTTGCCGTTCCCCACCTGAAAGCTCACCTGGTTTATGGGTTAAACGATGCGTCAATCCGACACGTTCGAGTAAATATTCGGCTTGCTTTTGTACATCTTTAAAGTTAGTACCTTGACGTAACATCAGTGGCATTGCCACATTTTCCAAAGCGGTAAACTCAGGCAACAGATGATGGAACTGGTAAACAAAACCTAAGTGTTGATTACGTAAATAACCACGTTCAGCTTCATTTAAACTGTCAAAACGACTACCCTGCAAAAAAACCTGCCCAGAACTCGGACGGTCTAAACCGCCCAAGACATGCAACAAAGTACTTTTTCCCGAACCACTCGACCCCACAATCGAGACGAATTCACCTGCTTTGACTTGTAGAGAGAGGCCTTTAATCACCTCAACAGTCGACTTACCATCGGTAAAATGTTTTTCAATATTTTGTGCTTCTAAAACAATTTTACTCATAACGTAATGCCTCCGCAGGTTGGATTTTTGCAGCACGCATTGCAGGATAAATTGTTGCAAGGAAACTTAAAACTAAAGACAGTGACACAATGGTTAATACATCTTGCCATCTTAAGTACGAAGGTAGGTAATTGATAAAGTAGGCATCAAACAAATGAAGTCCCATCACATTGTTTAACCAACCTACAAAACCACTAATTCCAGAGGCAAAAACAATGCCGAGAATCGCACCCGATACCGTACCAATCACACCAATAATCGTGCCCTGAACCATAAAAATACGGGTAATGGTTGCAGGTGAAGCGCCAAGGGTACGTAATATGGCAATATCCGATTTTTTATCGGTCACTACCATTACCAAGGACGACACAATATTAAATGCAGCCACCAAGACAATCAGGAAGAGTAATAAGCTCACCATGGCTTTTTCCATTTGGATCGCACTAAACAAATTGCCGTGAGTATAGGTCCAATTCGAGGCATAAAAACCACTTGGCAGATCCATCACAATTTCATCAGCCACTTTAGGTGCTGCAAAAATATCATCCAATTTCAAGCGAATGCCTTGTGCACCATCAGGTAGACGTAACAAAGTTGATGCATCATTTAAGGCAATGTAGCCCATCATCGAATCGACCTCAGCACCAATGCTGAAAATGCCCACAATTTTGAAACGTTTAAAACGCGGCACTACACCCGCAGGTGAAGGTGTTGCCTCCGGTAAAACCAAAGTCACACTATCATTTAAACCTAAACCTAAGGCATCGGTCATTTGTTTGCCTAAAACAATACCAAACTCACCTTTTTTTAAGTTATCAATACCGCCTTCAACCATGTGGTCTTGGATAATCGAAACCTTTTTTTCATATTGAGGTTCGATCCCCGTGACCATAATTCCAGCCACTTGGCCTTGTGCCGTAAGCATCCCCTGCAATTGAGTAAACGGTGCTACGCCTGTGACGTGTTCCTTTGTCTCAATTTTTTTTGCAAGTTCAGGCCAATCTGTTAAAATTTGTGTTGAAGAAACAGTGGCTTGAGGTATCATTCCAAGTACACGTGTTTTCAACTCTCGGTCGAAACCATTCATTACAGATAAGACTGTAATAAGTACAGCCACACCCAGTGTTAGACCGATCATCGAAACCAGTGCAATAAAAGAAATAAAGTGGTTGCTACGCCGTGCGCGAGTATATCTCAACCCTATATACAGCGAGATTGGTTTAAACATACCATCTAGTCCGAGGTCATAATTATGGAAAATTTACAGCATCAAAACGTTCAAACAGAACGTCGTGTGATGTCACGAATCGATGCGGCCTTGAGAATTAACTATCAGATCATTTCTGATGATGTTGCCCTGAATGACCCTTACGATCCTAATTTTGTTTTACCGCGCTATTTTCTACTACTCGCAGAATTAGATCAATTTGATCATGCACTAAACTACGAATTAGAACAATTATCTGAAAAAGATCAACAAATTGCTCGAATCTTATCCCTATTTAACCAAAAATTAAACCTGATCACGGGGTCTTTGTACGACACAATTGTACAAACCATGTTACCTACGCCTGAACATGTGAATTTTTCAGAAAGTGGCTTGAGCTTCTATAGCGAAAAACAAATTCAAGATGGTACCTATATCCACTTAACCTTGAGCCACCCTGAAAACTTCTTCCATATTGCAGCGATTGCACAAGTGGTGTACAGCAATGAAGAGGAAAATGGCAAGTGCCGTACGGGAGCATACTTTATTACCTTGCACCCGCAAGATCGTGTCAAATTGGCCGACTGTATTTCTTTGACGGTCGAAGATCATTAAAGCCAGAACCTTAGACTAGTTTTGGCTTTTTAACTTTTGGGCAAGTTTCCGACTTGCCTGAAGATCTTTATAAAAGTAAACGAACAAACCTGACAATAAAACCACTGCACCCAAAATCACCATCATCGAAAGTTTTTCTTGATTCAGCACAGCACCTATAAATAAAGCAATCATCGGCGTCATTACAGTAGTCAGCGATAAAGTCGTAGGTTGAATTTTCTGTACCAATTTAAAATAACAGAACATCGCAATCAATGACGCCATGATGACCGTATATAGCAGAGCCAAACAAGTTTTCAAATCGGGAATTTGCTGCGGTGCATGCTGCCAAATAAATGGCACAATACATATAGCAGCCAATGTCGACACCAAAATTGAACCTGTCGCTTGTGCAACGGGTTCAATATTCGCATTGACTTTTTTCACCCAGAAAATAGAGGCTGCATAAGAAAATACACTCAGTAACATCAACCCAATTCCAAATGGATGGACATGCTGTGCTGTACCTGCAAGGCAAATTATCGCAAGTCCTAGCAGTGCAATACACATTCCAAACCACTGCATTGCACTCAAATAGCTCTTAAAGTAAAAACGTCCGATCAGCCCTGCCATAATCGGTGCTAAGCCAAACATCAATGCAATCATGCCTGAACTAATATAATTGGTGGCAACATAGGTAAAAAACTGCGAACCAATCAAGCTAAAAGAACCAGCCAAATAACTATGCCAAGCGACTTTATCGGTGGGGAACTGTCGCTTTAAGACCAATAACAAACAAATCGCCAAAGGCAGCGCGATGAAAAAACGTAATACCAACGCCCACAGCATATGTAAATCGGTCACACTCCACACAATCGCTAAAGGCGTTGTGGACCAAATAAAAACCAATAATCCATAGGTTGCCATCAGATTGGCTTTAGAAGACATAATCAGCTCGATGCTAAATGGCAGTTTTGCGTTTTTGCTTTTGAATGGTTTGGTCTAAAGAACTAGAAAATTCGCGTTTATCACGCTCAGAAATAGGTGGTGGCCCACCCGTGTTTACACCTGCTCCACGTAGTGAATCCATAAAATCACGTAAATGTAGGCGGGCTTTGACATTAGCAGTAGTATAGATTTCACCACGTGGGTGAATTGCGATTCCACCCTTTTCAATCACCTGTGCTGCCAGCGGAATGTCTTGTGTCATCACAATATCATTCTCTTTCATGCGTTCGATGATTTCTTTATCCGCGGCATCCGCCCCACTCATCACTTGAATGGAATTAATACGAACGGAAGGTGTAATCCCGACATTTTGATTGGCCACAAAGGTCACTTCAAGCTGATAACGATCTGAAGCACGTAAAATCACTTCACGTAAAATTTTAGGCAATGCATCTGCATCGACCCAGAGTTTAAATGGCAGCACTGCACATCCATAAACAAAAGAAACTGCCTTAGTCTAACAAACTCAGTGCTTGAGCATAATAGATAAAACCGCTCAAAATCCCTAATACAAAGCTTGCGTAATACTTTTTAAGTATCACAAGGAAATACTTTGCTCTTTTATCTCACAAATAAAGTAAGGCTTTACTCTTTTTTGATGATTTTCCAGTAAAAATAAAATATAGGACTTGAAATATAGAAATAACCCTCGATTTAATAGGGATATATAACCTCATTCAATCGTGCATATGAACAATCAAAATAGTCCAGAAATAATCACCATTGATGACCAAAACTTTGGTAGCCACGTCGAGCATTGGAATTTACTCACCGATAACCCTGCACAAGATGTCCCTAAATGGTTAGGTTTAGCTTTAAATGCACCAATCATGCCGATGGGTTTATGCCAGACTGAACAAGATATGGATGCGGGTTGCTGGCTCATTCAAGGTCCAAGTCAAGCGGCTGTTCAACTGACTCAAGTCATCGCGGTTGAAGACAATAAACCCAAGGCTGTTAAAACTGCATTTCCAAGTTTTAATAGCCCCTATAAAGTGTCTGCTGTGGTTGAACGCATCATTCGCGGTCAATCCAACACACAAGCCGTTTTACGTTTAAACTTAGGCAATAACAGTATCGTCTACGCTTATGACAGCCTATATAGCGTTAATCATGCTCAATACCAAAAAGACCAAACCTATATTGCACATCTCAATGCATGGGCATATGAACTAGAAGCAGTCGCAGAGCACGAGCAACTAGTGGTTGATGACCCTGCATCGATTAAACATCATCGTGCCTTGAACGATATTTTGGCAGCAAACAATGGCATTGCTCCTGCAAACCTACAAGAACAGATTGATGCATGGGAACCAAAGTCGGATGATGACAAAGAACCTGTGACTGTCGATTTTTCAAAAATGGTCGCTTATTTGTATGGCGAAAAGATCGGTCAGGAAGATGAAGCATGGTTCCAAGGGAATATTGTTGGCAAAACAAGCATGCAATTTATGGAACAAGACTACACTCTGCTTGATGTTGCCTTGATTCATGAAGACAACCAACCTGCGACACTGATTCGTATTGCCACTAAAAATCCAGAGTACTCCAACTTTAATATTGGACAATACATTCGCGGCAACATTTGGATTCAAGCCAATATTTATGCATTAAATCAATAATTTATAAAAATAAGCCAACTCAGCCTATGCCAGAATGATGTATAGGTTGCGTTGGCTTTTTTATTTATATCAGTACGATTTATTTTAATTTGAATTCATTTGTATAAAACTTATCCACATATTTTATTATCTTTTGGTATTTTAAATTCATTTAAAAGCACATTTATCCACAGTTTTAAATTCAATTATATTATTTTAACGATGAATAATAAAATCCTAAGTTCTATGACTTTCAGATAGTTAGTTATTGGTAGCTACTGGCTTCTGGGTTAACAGAGCATAAACTTGAATATTTAAGTGATTATGTATAGTGGAGATCTGATTATTTTTAATTAGTACTTTATTTAAGCATTTTTTTATGTTAAAAATACAAACATGCAATAGGATTTTAACGATAATTAAATCGGAATAAAAACTTCCATGAAAATTATGCAAGAAGAAAATATACAGCATGTTGAACATCAATTAGAAAAGCGTTATCAGCTTGACGCCTATTCGTGCATGTTTTTTGTGTTGGGCATGATGATTTCTGCCTACTTCTTACATCAGTTCATCCTGTAACTGATTTCACGTCGCAGCCCAATTCAAAAAAGCCAACTTTGTTGGTTTTTTTATGTCTAGAATATCTGCTACGCCGTATCACTGGATCATTCTTTCCATGTTCTATGCTAAGAAACATGGCACCCACAAAATTACTTGTATCTCATAAGCAAAGTTGCTCCCTCTCCCATACTTGTCGCACTTACCTACCACCGCACAGATCGTTAAAAAGTTTTAAGCATTTAGATATGCCTGCAATTACAAAATAGCAATTTTAGGTATAAAAAAACCTGCAAGTCTAAACTTACAGGCCTCTGAAAATACTATAAAAATTAGAACAAACGATTCATACCATTTAAGGTCGCTACACGATACGCTTCAGCCATTGTTGGATAGTTAAACGTCGTTTCAACGAAATAATTGATGGTATTGTTTGGACTATTCATCACCGCTTGACCAATATGAATAATTTCCGAAGCGTTATTACCGAAGCAATGTACACCCAGCACTTCCAAAGTTTCACGGTGGAATAAAATTTTTAATTCACCTACTGTGTCACCCGTAATTTGCGCACGCGCCAAATGGCGGAAAGAAGCTTGCCCCACTTCATACGGAATTTTTTCTTCGGTTAACTCTTGTTCAGTTTTACCAATTGAAGAAATTTCTGGAATGGTATAAATGCCTGTCGGAATATCAACCACAGGTTCTACACCCACTTCACCGCTCATGTTTGCACCTGCGCAACGACCTTGGTCATATGCAGCAGAAGCCAGTGAAGGCCAACCAATCACATCACCCGCAGCGTAAATGTTTTCCACTTCGGTTTGGTATTGATCATTGACTGTAATTTGACCACGGCTGTTTGGCGTAATACCCACATTTTCTAGACCTAAGCCATCCGTATTTCCAGAACGACCGTTACACCACAAAATAGCATCTGCTTTAATTTTCTTACCACTTTGCAAATGTAGCACCACGTGATCATCATAGGTTTCAAGATGATCAATCTGCTCATTATGGCGAATCAAGACACCTTGTTGACGTAAGTGATAAGACAAAGCATCAGAAATTTCATCGTCTAGATAACTCAGCAATTTATGCTGTGTATTAATCAAGTCAACTTTATGATCTAGTCCAATAAAAATAGACGCATATTCGCAACCAATTACACCTGCACCATAAATGATGATTTTTTGGATCGAATAATCAAGGTCTAAAATTTTGTCCGAATCGAATACACGCGGATGATTAAAATCAAGCGCCGCAGGACGGTATGGACGGCTACCCGTTGCAATCACGATTTGTTTGCACATGATCGTTTCTTTGATGCCTTCAGGGCTAAATACTAAAACCGTATTTTGGTCTTGAACGTAAGCACGACCATGGTAAATATCAATTTTATTGCGGTCATAAAAACGTGAGTGTGTATCAACCTGTTGTTGAATCACTTTATGTGCATTTTGAAGCACTTGCTTCATCGTAAACTGACGCCAGTCACCCATTTTTTTAAACATTGGGTCGCGGCGATAACGGATAATACTCGATACCGTTTGACGTAAAGCTTTACTTGGAATGGTCCCCACGTGGGTACAGTTACCACCGAGCTGCTCACGTACATCTACAATCGCAACACGCTTTCCAGATTTGGCAAGTTTCATTGCCGCGCCTTCACCCGCAGGGCCTGAACCTAGAACGACCGCATCGTACTTAACGAAAGTTCCACCAACGACCTCTTTTTTACGTGGCATTCAACGCTCCTTCTTCAAAAAACTTATTACTTATCTTGGGCATATTATGACGTAATTGCAGGCAATTTGCTGTATTTAGCTTACATATATTAAGTGATAACCACATTTAGTAAATGAATAGTATTTCCGCCCTATCAATTCGCATTTCCGCTATACTAATACTGCTATTTTTAGCATCTCCCCCGTCAAAAACAGTGGAATAGTTGAATATGTCTGAAAACCGTAAACCTGAGCAGGGTATCAAACTTCGTGGTGCAGAAAAGGTCGCGCGTATACCTGTAAAAGTTATTCCTACGGTTGAAACGCCACGCAAGCCGGATTGGATTCGCGTGAAAATGGCAGCACCCGAAGAAGTGCAACGCATTAAATCAACCCTACGTGAACAAAAACTGCATACCGTTTGTGAAGAAGCTGCATGTCCAAACCTACCTGAATGTTTTGGTGGCGGTACGGCAACCTTTATGATTATGGGGGATATTTGTACACGTCGTTGTCCTTTCTGCGACGTGGCACATGGCCGTCCAAATGCACTTGACGCAGACGAACCACGTCACATGGCTGAAACAATTTCAAACTTAGGTTTAAAATATGCCGTGATCACGTCTGTAGACCGTGATGACTTACTTGACGGTGGCGCACAACACTTTGTTGACTGTATTAAAGAAGCACGTGTATTAAGCCCGAATACTTTACTTGAGATTTTGGTACCTGACTTCCGTGGTCGTATGGACATTGCGCTTCGCATTATGACTGAGTGTCCACCTGATGTGTTTAACCACAACATTGAAACGGTACCGCGTTTATACAAAGCGATGCGTCCAGGTTCAGACTACCAACACTCTTTAAATCTATTGAAAATGTTTAAAGAATATTGCCCTGACGTTCCAACCAAATGTGGTTTGATGGTCGGTATTGGTGAAACTGAAGAAGAAGTCATTTCACTTTTAGATGATTTGCATGCACACGGCGTTGACTATGTAACAATTGGTCAGTATTTACAGCCTTCTAAAGAGCATGCGCCGATTGACCGCTTCGTTACACCAGAAGAGTTTGAACGCTACACTGCGCATGGTCAAAAGTTGGGCTTTAGAAATATTTGGGCAGCGCCGATGGTTCGTTCAAGCTACTTCGCTGACCGTCAATACTATGGCGAACCTGTACCAGCAGTACGTCGCAAAGCAGATCCTGCGAAAAAGATTGCTGTTCAAACGATTGAAGCTTAATTTGCTGTGGTGTTAAACAGTTAAAACGCAAGAATTAAAAGCCCTCATATGAGGGCTTTTTTGATTACGATCTTCGTTCTTTATATTTTTCAATTACGTATTCATACATTTCTAACACAGTCATTGTTCAATAAACATCCTAATCTAATTCAAAGTCTAAAATAATCGTGATGCTACACATCACATCAAATTCATTTTATTACACCTTTTTAGTCTACGTTTTGCCTTATTTTCCGTGGAATTCTATAAAACGTATGACTGACCTCACGGTGTAAACAACGGGAGGTTTCAATGGGTTTCATTTTCGCCATTCTGTTTTTAATCTGTATCCTCTGGGCTGTTTTTTATTTTGAACTCAGTCGCTTAATGGCAACTGCAATGATTATTTTTGCATCCCTCTTCGCTGCTATTTTTATCAGTCCGTGGTCATTACTTCTAGGTCTGCCCTTAATTATTCTCAGCCTGATTGTGGTTATTGATCCATTACGAAAGTCTTTAATCACGCAACCTGCCTATAAAGCTTTAGCCAAAGCCATGCCGAGTATGAGCAGTACCGAACGCGAAGCATTGGATGCCGGCACTAGTTGGTGGGAAAAAGAATTATTTATGGGTGCGCCTGACTGGAAAAAATTTGATGGTTATGTCTACCCAACTCTGTCCGCTGAAGAGCAATCCTTCTTAGATCATGAAGTTGAACACCTTTGTGGTTTACTCAATGAATGGGAAATTCATCACCACTTAAAAGATCTTCCTGTTGAGGCATGGCAATACATCAAAGAACAAGGCTTTTTAGGTTTAATTATTCCCAAAGAATACGGCGGTCGTGCGTTTAGCTCCTTTGCACAAAGCCGAATCATGAGCAAAATTTCTTCACGTTCACTGACCACTGCGGTCAGTTGTATGGTGCCCAACTCTCTAGGCCCAGGTGAATTGCTTTTACATTATGGAACTGAGGAACAAAAACAACGCTACTTACCAGGACTCGCTAAGGGTGAAGAAATCCCCTGCTTTGGTTTAACCAGTCCTGAGGCTGGTTCAGATGCGGGTGCAATCCCTGATACAGGCGTGGTCTGCTATGGCGTGTTTGAAGGCCAAGAAGTACTCGGTTTACGTATGAATTTTTCAAAACGCTGGATTACACTGGCGCCTATTGCGACTGTGATTGGTCTTGCTTTTAAGCTCTATGACCCTGATGGACTATTAGGCGATGCAAGCAAAACTGAATACGGCATCACCTGCGCCTTATTACCTGCCAGTCATGACGGTGTCCAAGTCGGCGCGCGACATAATCCTGGTTCACCTTTTATGAATGGCACGGTCGATGGACAAGATGTTTTTATCCCACTCGATTGGATTATTGGTGGGGTGAAAAATGCAGGTAAAGGTTGGCGCATGCTGATGGAATGCTTAGCCGTAGGTCGTGGGATTTCTTTGCCAGCACTCTCCACGGCCTCAGCTGAAATGGCCTATTTAAGCGTCGGTGCTTTTGCCAAAGTTCGCCAACAATTTAAAATTTCTGTAGGACATTTTGAAGGCGTGCAAGAAGCCACCAGTGATATTGCCAGCGGTGCGTATATGTTAGAAGCTTTTCGCTATATGGTGACTTGTGGTTTAAATGAAGGTGGAAAACCTGCTGTGATGACAGCTATGGCCAAATACTATGCCACCGAAACCATGCGTAAAATTGTCAATCATGGGATGGATGTCGTTGGTGGACGGGCGGTACAAATGGGCCCGCGCAATTTTTTAGCACTGAATTATCAAGCCATCCCTATTTCGATTACCGTTGAAGGGGCCAATATTTTAAGCCGTTCTTTAATGATCTTTGGTCAAGGCTCAATGCGCTGTCATCCTTATTTATATGAAGAGCTACAACTCCTTCAAGCAGAAGATACAAAGGCAGCTTTAGGGCCTTTCGATATGCTACTTTTTAAACATTTGGCTTATACCTTTAACCGAACAGCCCGTTCATTCAGTTATGGCATATTCAGTGGCCCTTCAGATGCTTCCACACAGACAGATGCTTTCTCGCGTCCTTTTTACAAAACCATTAACCGTTTCAGTGCAAACTTTGCCTTAACCGCAGACCTGTGTTTAGGCTTACTTGCAGGCGATATTAAACGCAAAGAAATGCTTTCAGGACGTTTGGCTGACATTCATGCCCATCTATTTATAGCAACCGCTATTTTGAAGTTTTATGAAAAAGGACAACGTAGTGAGGCTGAACAACAACATGCTCAACTGGCTTTAGAAAAAGCATTTGTCCAAATTCAGGATGCATTTGATGGGCTATTCGCAAACTTTCCTATGCGAGCCGCAGCTTGTGCAGTCAAATTCATCTGTTTCCCTTTTGGTCGTGTTGCCCAGCAACCAAGTGATCAGCTAAAAATGCAATTAGGACTTGCGATTATGGAAAATAATCCTTTCCGTGAACAACTCAAGCAGCATGTTTTTTACAATACCGATCCAGATGATGTTTTTGGGCGTATGGAAAATGCGTTTCAAGCAGCATTAAAGATTGATCCTCTGTGGACAAAGTTTAAAAAAGCAGAGTCCAAAGGACAATTTAAAGGCTTAGATTTTGAATCACATATTCAACATGCACTTGAAACAGGATTCATCAGTCCTGAAGAAGCAGATCAGTTGATTAATTACAATGCTCAACGCTTCGATAGTATGCTCACCGACATTTTCGATCATGAGCTTGAACAGACACTAGATTTAAAGAATCCTTACTATACAATGGGTTCCGATATTCAACCATAGCCTTCTCATCGGTTTTCGAAACTCCTAAAAGATAAAAGTCCGTTTACGGGCTTTTATTTTATCCACACAATATAACCCAAGACATCAAAGCGAAGTTTTAAATCCAATACACGTTTAAACGGTAATAGAACTCTTCTACTTCCAAACGGACTTGATAACCTAATTTGGTAAGTTCTGCTGAAAAATGACGAATATCTTCTAGGGGTAAATGTTTTGGCAATACGGTAAATACTGCAGTATTTCCCTGTTTCGCACTCTCCTCAATTAGTGATGCTAAACGTAATTTATAGATTTCAATATCTAAATACGCTTGGTTGGACATAATTTTTGCCTGTTCGGCATTAATAAAAGCAGCCATCTTTTCCTCCAAATTTGCCCAAGTATTGACTATGAAACTAACGCAGATCAAAACAGCGTATAACGTGATTTGGTAACACTGTGTAGCCATTCCTTAGAGAAATAACAATAAGAATCAAATCTATTTAAAAAATCATCCACTACAATCCAAATTTTTCTGTTCACCAAACTCACTTACCGTTACAGAAAAAATAAATAAAGTTACCATCTATTTTATTTAAATAATAATTGTTATCATTTGCAATATTATTTACTAATACACCAACTCTCTTCCATGAATAGCACCACTCAAATTGATGCCTTGGTTCATTCGGAAAAAGTCCGTCCGAAGCCTGCCAAAAAGAAGAAAGTCGACACACCACTTAGCTACCGTCTGATGGTGTTGTATCGATTTGCACTTGCTTTGCTTGGAGGTTATCTCCTTGCTGCGCTCTCTGCATTAACCATTGCCAAACTTTTTATTGCAAATCCTGTGAATGCAGCCATGAGCGCCACCCTCATTGCATTTTGTCTTAACTGTGCTGCCTTTATTTGGGTCTTTATGGTTCAAAAAACCTTAAAAGCAACGCTCGGCATTGCTGTGCCATGTATTGCACTGTATGCCCTACTCAAATTTTTAGGATAGTTTTTCAATGCGTGTTGATCAAAAAGCGGAAGGACCGCGCCAATCCATGTCATGGTTGCATACATGGGCCAGTCTCATTTTAGGGTGGCTGCTGTATGCAATTTTTGTAACTGGAACCCTCAGTTTTTTCCAAAATGAAATTTCCACTTGGATGAAACCAGAAACACATCAATCTATCCCTGCGCAGTCTCAAGTGCAACAGATGCAGGTCGCGCTCAACTATTTACAGAAAAACCACCCAGATGCAGGCAGCTGGAACATTCAACTGCCCAACTCACGCCAAATCACAACTGAAGTGACTATTCGTGCCGTTGGTGAAGATCCCAAAGCACGTCGTGGTGGAACACGCATCACCTTAGACAGTGCGACTGGTGAAGTGATTGAACCACGGGATACGCGTGGTGGTGGATTCCTATATCGTTTCCATTTTGAATTGTACGGTTTACCCCGCCTGTGGACGCGTTGGTTGGTCGGGATTGCCACCATGTTCATGTTGGTCGCAATTGTTAGCGGCATCATTACCCATAAAAAAATCTTTAAAGATTTCTTTACCTTTCGCTCTGGCAAAGGTCAGCGTTCGTGGCTAGATGCACACAATGCAACCGCTGTTTTTGCATTGCCTTTTCATCTAATGATTACCTTTAGTGGCTTACTACTGCTCATGTTTATGTTCATGCCTTGGGGAATTAACCAAGCTTATGAAAATCGACAACAGTTTTTACGTGACCAACAGGCCAGCATGATTGAGCAGCCCCAAAAGGCTGAAGATGTGCAACGCGAAGGTCGAAGTCAACGCGAAGGTGAAAGAACGGATCGTGGAGAACGCGGACAGCAACGCGGTGAACATGCTCAAGGTCGTGGTGAGGAACGCCCACAACCCGAACTCCGCCCTGCACCACTGACAGACTTAGCCCCAATTATGGTAGCAGTACAACAACATGAACCGTACCGGGTTTGTCGGAGAGTCAATATTCTGAGAGACTATGCCGATGACAAAATTAAAATATACCCCTGAAATCAGAGAAAGAGCGGTTCAATTACTAATTGAATCTGAAAAAGATTATCCTTCTACTTGGGCAGCAATCACAGCTATTGCTCCTAAAATCGGTTGTACTCCTGAAACACTACGTGTTTGGTATCAAAAATATTTAGATAAACAAAATCCAGTTAAAGTACAGCAGCTTTCAGACCAAGAACGTATCAAACAACTCGAACGCGAAAATAAAGAACTGCAACGCGCCAATGAGATTCTACGTAAAGCAGCCGCTTTTTTCGCCCAGGCGGAGCTCGACCGCCCACACAAATAATGGTGGATTTTATCCATAACAATAAAGATCGATATGGTGTTGAAGCGATTTGTAGAATTTTACC